>NZ_DASRXP010000691.1:0-16785 GCF_035687465.1 Kribbella sp. | reverse complement strand
CATCCACAGTCCGGTGGGTGTGCCTACGATCTACGCCTCGAACTTGTAGCCCAGGCCACGGACCGTGACGAGGTGCGCGGGGCTCGAGGGGTCCTTCTCCAGCTTCGAGCGGAGACGCTTCACGTGGACGTCCAGGGTCTTGGTGTCGCCCACGTAGTCGGCGCCCCAGATCCGGTCGATCAGCTGCCCCCGGGTCAGGACCCGGCCGGTGTTGCGCAGCAGCATCTCGAGGAGCTCGAACTCCTTCAACGGCAGCCGGATCTCCGCACCCGACACCGTCACCACGTGCCGCTCCACGTCCATCCGGACCGGCCCTGCCTCCAGGGTGTCCGGCAGCAGTTCGACGTCCGCGCCGCGGCGCAGTACGGCCCGGATGCGGGCCAGCAGCTCCCGGGGCGAGTACGGCTTGGTGACGTAGTCGTCGGCGCCCAGTTCGAGGCCGACCACCTTGTCCACCTCGGTGTCCTTCGCACTGACGATGATCACCGGGACATTGCCGCGGCTTCGCAGCGCCCGGCACACCTCGGTACCGGACAGGCCCGGCAGCATCAGGTCGAGCAGGACGATGTCCGCACCGGCTCGGTCGTACTCGTCCAGCGCGTCCGGTCCGGTCTCCGCGACGGCGACCTCGAACCCTTCCTTGCGCAGTACGTACGACAACGCGTCGCTGTAGCTCTCTTCGTCTTCGACGACCAGCACTCGGGTCACGAAGCTGCCTCCTTGGTCTTCTGTTCCGACGGGGTCGGCGTCAGATAGATGGCCGTCTCCTCCTGGCTGGTGGAGTCGGTCGGTTGCCCGGTCGCGGGATCAAGCCGCAGCGGGAGTCGGACGGTGAAGGTGGAACCCTGGCCCTCGACACTCCAGACCCGCACGTCGCCACCGTGGATCGAGGCGATGTGCTTGACGATCGAGAGGCCGAGGCCGGTACCACCGGTCTCACGGCTCCGGGCCCGGTCGACCCGGTAGAACCGTTCGAAGATGCGTTCCAGGTCGCTGCTCGGGATCCCCACGCCCTGGTCACTGACGGTGATCTCGACCAGGTCCCCGATCGGGTGCGCGGCGACCGCGACCCTGGTTCCGTCGGGGCTGTAGTTGACCGCGTTCTCGACCAGGTTGCCGATCGCGATCGCGAGCTGGTCCTCGCTGCCCATCACCTCGAGGGCCGGGTCGGTCTTCACCACCAGGTTGATGTCGCGGTCCTCCGCGTCCACCCGGCAGCGGTCGACCGCGGCTTCGATCACACCGTTGATGTCGACCGGTCCGGGGTTCTCCAGCGGGTCGTCGCCCTGCAGCCGGGACAGCTCGATGATCTCCTTGACCAGCCGGCTCAGCCGGGCCGCCTCGATCCGCATCCGGCCGGAGAACCGCTGCACGGCCTCGGGGTCGTCGGAGGCCTCGGAGACGGCGTCGGCGAGCAGGATCAGCGCGCCGATCGGGGTCTTCAGCTCGTGGCTGACGTTGACGGTGAAGTCGCGCCGGATCGCGTCCAGCCGGCGTTCCCTGGTCCGGTCCTCGACCAGGACCAGCACCAGCTGGCTGCCCAGCGGGGCCACCCGGGCGCTCACGTACTGCGTGGCGCCGAGCCGGCCGCGGACGATCTCGAGGTCCTGCTGACGGATCTCCCCGTCGCGGCGGACCGCGCGGACCATGGTCAGCAGCTCGTCCACCAGCAGTCGCTCGCCCCGGACGATGCCCAGCACGTGGGCCGGGGCGCTGGCCTGGAGGACCTGGTCCTCGGGGCCCATCACCACGGCCGAAGAGCGCAGTACGGACAGCACGGTGGCCACGCCGATGGGTACGATTGGGTCCGGGGAGACCGGGACCTTCTGCTGGGATCGCTCACTGAGGACCATCGCCCCCAGTGAAAGCAGAGCCAGGGCCGCGCCGATGACGCCGCCCAGCACCGCAGCCAGCGTGGGGTCCACGGCAACGATGCTACGCGGGGAAATCACAGGGAAAGACCGAATGAGCACAGGATGACCGGAACACGACCTAACTGTTCATCGCGCGTTCACCACTCGTCGCCGTCCGGCAACCTCGACGGCATAACGTCCGGTGGGGCGGATACTGGTTGTGCCCAGGCACCGCCCAGGGCAACGCTGGACACCACAGATCGGAAGCAGAAACGATGCGCGACACCTACCACGAGCAGCTCGACGACATCCTCGCGGAGCTCGAGCGGATGACCAGGACGGTGTCCACCGCCGTAAACCGCTCCACCTCCGCACTGCTGACGGCCGACATCCGCCAGGCCGAGGAAGTGATTGCCGCTGACATCCAACTGGACGCGGCCGGCGAGGGTGTCGAGGAGAAGGTCTTCGAGTTGATGGCCCGGCAGGCGCCGGTCGCCAACGAGCTGCGGATGCTGGTCGCGGCGCTGCGGATGGTCGCCGACCTGGAGCGGATGGGCGACCTGGCCGCGCACGTGTCGAAGATCGCCCGGCTGCGCTACCCGGCGCCGGCGATCCCGACCGAGCTGCACGGCGTGATCGAGGAGATGGGCAGCGTCGCGGGCCGGATGGTCGACGCCGCCGGTGACGTGATCAAGTCCCGCGACGTCGAGGCGGCCGGCAAGCTCGAGGCCGTCGACGACGAGATGGACAAGCTGCGCAGCAACCAGTTCCGGCTGATGATGGACTCGTCCTGGCCGCACGGCGTCGAGGTCGCGGTCGACATCGCCCTGCTCGGCCGGTACTACGAGCGCATCTCCGACCACGCGGTCTCGATGGCCCGCCGGGTCGTCTACCTCGTCACCGGCGAGCTCCCTGTCGCCATCGGCGGCACCGCCGCCGGCTCCGGCGCCGGAGCCTCGACCCCAAGCCCGAACGGCAACTGACACGGACCCGAATCAGCCCTCGGCAACCTCACCAGGTTGCCGAGGGCTGATTGCTGTTCATCCACAGGCGACAGAGCTCGTCGGGGCTGGGCGGTCGGGGCGGATAGGTTCACAGGTATGAGCGACTCCGCCACAACCGACGCCCTGGTCAACGCCGACCTGTCCGCGATGACTCCCCCCGAAATGCTGGCCCACCTCGACGCGGTGGAATTGCGGCTGAGGCAGCTCCGCAGAGACCAACTCCAACTACTGGAGGGCAGTCCGGAGGTGGTCGCGCAGCACCCCAGCCTGCAGGAGCTGCTCGACCACCTCCGGACCTCGACCTCCAGTGTCCCGTGAGCGATGTAGCTTGAACGATGCTGGCGTTCAGGTGCGTGCATCGCTCACGGGACACTAGCGGCCCTGGTTCTTGACTGCTTCGATGGCGGCTGCGGCGGCTTTCGGGTCGAGGTATTCGCCGCCGGCCTTCAGGGGGTTGAAGTCGTCGTCGAGCTCGTAGTAGAGCGGGACGCCGGTCGGGATGTTCAGGCCGACGACGGTCTGCTCGTCGAGGTTGTCGAGGTGTTTCACCAACGCACGCAGGGAATTGCCGTGCGCGGCGACCAGGACGGTCTTGCCTGCGCGCAGGTCCGGCACGATCGCGTCGTACCAGTACGGCAGCATCCGCTCGACGACGTCCTTCAGGCATTCGGTTGCCGGCAGCAACTCGCTCGGCAGTCCGGCGTACCGCGGGTCGCCGGCCTGGTCGAACTCCGAGCCGCGCTCGATCGGCGGCGGCGGGGTGTCGTAGGAGCGGCGGAACAGCATGAACTGCTCCTCACCGAGCTCGGCGAGGGTCTGCTTCTTGTCCTTGCCCTGCAGGCCGCCGTAGTGGCGTTCGTTCAGCCGCCAGGACCGGCGGACGTCGATCCACTGGCGCCCGGCGACCTCGAGGGCGATGTTCGCGGTGCGGATGGCGCGGCGCAGTACCGAGGTGTGCAGCACGTCCGGGAGCAGGTCGCGGTCGCGAAGGAGCTCACCGCCGCGCTGGGCCTCCTCGACACCCTGAGCGTTCAGGTCGACGTCGACCCAGCCGGTGAAGAGGTTCTTGGCGTTCCAGTCGCTGTGGCCGTGGCGGAGCAGGATCAGGCGATAGGTCATGCCGCCAAGACTATCGGGGCTCCAACCAGCCCTTGAACGCGTCCAGGTTCCGGGTGGACTCGCCACGGGACAACCGCCACTCGTACTCCTTGCGGATCGAGGTCGCGAAGCCCAGTTCGAGGATGGTGTTGAACGACGTGTCGGCGTACTCGAGGACCGCGCCGAGCAGCCGGTCCACCTCCACCGGGGTGATCGCGTGCAACGGGACCCGGCCGTCCAGGTGGATGTCACCCATGTGATCCAGCGCGAACGCGACGCCGTACATCTTCAGGTTCCGCTCCAGCAACCAGCGGTAGACGGCCTCGTGGTTCTCGTCCGGCCGGCGGGCCACGAACGCGTGCACCTGGACCGCCTGGACCCCGACGGTCAGCGTGACCGTCGTCTTCAGCTTCCGCTCGCCCGGCAGGTCCGCGGTGAAGGCCCCCGGGGTCGCCTCGGTGAACTCCAGGTCGTTCTCGGTCAGCACCTGGCGGATCACGTCCGCGGCCGACACCCTCATCCAGACGCCTCCCTGTCCAGCGCCGAGAGCTCGGCCGCCATCGTCTCCGCTGCCGCCCGGTAGGCGGCCAGCGTCTTCTCCGCGGTCTGTTCCCAGCCGAATCCCCGGGCATGCTCGACCGCGGCCTTGCCCATGCTCTCGCGGAGTGCCGGATCCGTCGCGATCCGGTGCAGCGCGTCGGCGAAGTCGGCGACCTCATGACCGGGCACGAGCAGCCCGGTCGTCCCGTCAGAGACCGCGGTCGTCAGGCCGCCCACAGCCGCCGCGACCACCGGCGTACCGCAGGCTTGCGCCTCCAGCGCGACCAGGCCGAAGGATTCCGAGTACGACGGCACGCAGACGACTGTGGCTGCCCGGTACCACTGGGCCAGCCCGGCGCGTTCCACCGGCTTCACGAACCGGGTGACGTCGTCCACCCGCAATGCGCGGGCGAGCTCCGCGTGGGCCTCGGGGTGTTCCATCCCGTTGCCGGACGGGCCGCCGATCACCGCGACGACGAGGTGGTCGCGCAGCGACGGGTCCTGCTCGAGCATCCTGGCCGCGGCCCGGATCAGAATGTCCGGCGCCTTCAACGGCTGGATCCGGCCGACGAAGGCGAGCACGATCGCGTCCTCGGGGACTCCGACCGCCCTTCGCGCGGCGGCCTGGTCCCCTGGGCTGAAGACCTCCAGATCGACCCCTGGGTTGACCACGCCGACCTTCGCGGGTTGAGCGCCGTACAGGCTGATCAGTTCGCGGGCCTCGTCGTCGGTGTTCGCAAGGAGCCGGTCCGCTGCCTCGACCACCTGCTCCTCGCCGAGCAACCTGGCAGGCGGCTCCGGTACGTCGTCGTCCGCGAGGTAGGCGTTCTTCACCTTCGCCATGGTGTGCATGGTGTGCACCAGCGGCACTGCCCAGCGGTCTCTGGCGAGCAGGCCGACCTGGCCGGACAACCAGTAGTGCGAGTGGATCACGTCGTAGTACCCGGGCTCACGGATCGCTTCAGCGCGTAGTACGGCGCGGGCGAAGGTGCAGAGCTGGGCGGGGAGCTCGTTCTTGGACAGGCCTTCGTACGGACCCGCGGCCACGTTGCGCACGGTCACGCCGGGGAGGAGTTCGACCTTGGCGGGCAGCGCGGAGGAGGTCGCACGGGTGAAGACGTCCACCTCGATGCCGAGGTCGGCGAGGCGCTTCGACAGCTCCACCACGTAGACGTTCATGCCACCGGCGTCGCCGGTTCCGGGCTGGTCCAGGGGCGAGGTGTGGAGGCTGATCATCGCGACCCGCCGAAGCGCGCGGTCGGAGGGTTGGGTCACGCTGTCAGCGTATCTCCGCCGCCACAGCGCGGAATCAGGACTTCTCCCTATCCGCTCCCCGGAGCCCGTGAGACGGGGACGTGAGGGGTTTGCCAGACTCAGGGGTATGACTTCCAGTACGCGTCC
The DNA here is from genome assembly GCF_035687465.1 of Kribbella sp. NCBI lineage: Bacteria > Bacillati > Actinomycetota > Actinomycetes > Propionibacteriales > Kribbellaceae > Kribbella > Kribbella sp. The sequence continues at coordinate 10,889 of NZ_DASRXP010000691.1, read as the reverse complement.
TCTTGCCGTCGTCACCGGAGCGAGTAGCGGGATCGGGGCGGCGACGGCCCGGCGACTGGCCCGGGAGGGCTACGAGGTGATCTGCGCAGCCCGCCGGCTGGACCGGATCGAGGCGCTGGCGAAGGAGATCGACGGTCGTGCGGTGCAGTGCGATGTCACCTCGGCCGAGGATGTCGCGGCGCTCACGGCGGAGGTCGGCGACCGGGTCGACCTGCTGGTCAACAACGCCGGCGGCGCGTTCGGCTTCGAGCCGGTCGCGGAGGCGGATCTTGACGCCTGGCGGCGGATGTACGAGGTGAACGTGATCGGCGTCGCGGCCGTCACCAAGTCGTTGCTCCCGGCCCTCATCGCCGGCGGCGGCACGATCATCGTGATGGGTTCGACCGCCGGGCAGGTCGCCTACGAGGGCGGCGGTGGGTACGCCGCCGCCAAGCACGCGGTCAAGGCGGTCGTCGACACACTCCGGCTGGAACTCTTCGACCAGCCCGTCCGCGTCTGCGAGATCGCCCCCGGCATGGTGAAGAGCGAGGGCTTCGCCCTGACCCGCTTCGAAGGCGACCAGGCCAAGGCCGACGCCGTGTACGCCGGCGTCGCCGAACCCCTCACCTCCGACGACATCGCCGACATCGTCGCCTGGGTCGCCACCCGCCCCGCCCACGTCAACATCGACCGCCTGACCGTCCGCCCCCGAGCCCAAGCCGCCCAACACAAGGTCCACCGCACCCAGTAGCCGCCCGGCGGTTGGATCTGAACGTCACACGCTCGCTGCCTTCGTGTGACAGATCTATCCAGCTCCGGATCTCGAGCTACTTGGCGCGGAGGCGGGTTATCGGGGGTGAGGGGACCGGGAGCGGGAGTTCCGGGGCGGGGAGGGCGTAGGACGTGTAGAGGCGGCGGCGGATCGCTTCTACCGGGAAGGTCTCCTGGTAGATGGCGAGTTTGACTGTGACGCCTTCGAGGGTGGCTCGCAGCAGCATCTCCTCGACAGCCGGGTCGGGGGCACCTCGCTCGGCGAAGATGGCGCGGATGGCGTCCTCGACCAGGGACAGGCGGGCCGACTTCTCGGTTTCCACCTCGGCGAAGATCGGGTGCGTGGCCGGCTGCATCATCAGTGAGATGGCCAGGCGCTGCACCGGCAGGGTGGCGGCCGCGGCCATCAAGGTGCCGTCGATGATGCCCGCCAGCCGTTCGTCCGCGGTGCCCTGCAGTTCGAGGATCGCGGCGATACCGTCCAGCCAGCGGTCCAGTAGTTCGGCGGCCAGGCGCTGCTTCGAGGGGAAGTAGTAGGTGACCAGGCCACGGGAGACGCCGGCCCGCTGGGTCACATCGGAGATCGAGGCGGCTTCGTAGCCCTTCTCACCGAACACCTCGAGGGCAGCACTGAGGATGCGCTCGCGGGAGCGCTCCCGCAGCGCCTGATTGGTGCTGACCGAGCGCGGCAACTTGCTCCGTCCCGTATGGCCGAGACCTGGAGTGCCGAGCAACCCCCCACCTCATGCTCGGCACTCCGGGTCGGCCCCCCGTTGTTGTCAGGCCCCTCCCCAGGCGCCTGTTCATAGACTGTACGTACGGCGAACGAATGTCAAAGGCTCAACCGGTTTCGTCGACACGGTCTGTCACCGGTACGATGGACTGGCTGCGCCCTGCGTCGAAGTGGCACGTAGATCCCGCCGTAGCCACCGCCTTCTTGATCCGACTTGCTTGGAGCGCTTCCGCATGCCCCTCCGTAATGACCTGCGCAACGTGGCCATCGTGGCTCACGTCGACCACGGGAAGACCACCCTCGTCGACGCGATGCTGTGGCAGTCCGGGGCCTTCGGGGCCCACCAGCACGTGGACGAGCGAGCGATGGACTCCGGTGACCTGGAGCGCGAGAAGGGCATCACCATCCTCGCCAAGAACACCGCGGTCCGGCACAAGATGGCCGACGGGCAGACGATGACGATCAACATCATCGACACCCCCGGTCACGCCGACTTCGGTGGCGAGGTGGAGCGCGGCCTGTCGATGGTCGACGCGATCGTCCTGCTGGTCGACGCCTCCGAGGGCCCGCTGCCCCAGACCCGGTTCGTACTGCGGAAGGCGCTGGCCCGCCAGATGCCGGTGATTCTCGTGGTGAACAAGGTGGACCGTCCCGACGCCCGGATCGCCGAGGTCGTGGACGAGACCTACGAACTGTTCCTCGACCTGCTGGACCACGACGCCGACCAGAGCGCACTGGACTTCCCGGTGGTGTACGCCTCGGCCCGGGCCGGTCGCGCCTCGCTGACCCAGCCCGAGGACGGCGGGATGCCGGACTCCGAGGACCTCGAGCCGCTGTTCGAGACGATCCTGGCGAACGTACCGGCCCCGGAGTACACCGAGGGCGCGCCGCTGCAGGCGCACGTGACCAACCTGGACGCCTCGCCGTTCCTCGGCCGGCTCGCGCTGGTCCGGGTGCACGAAGGCACCCTGAAGAAGGGCTCCCAGGTCGCCTGGTGCAAGCACGACGGCACCATCCAGCGGGTCAAGATCACCGAACTGCTGATCACCGAGGCGCTCGAGCGGGTGCCGGGTGACTCGGCCGGACCGGGTGACATCTGCGCGATCGCCGGCATCCCGGAGATCATGATCGGCGACACGCTGGCCGACCCCGACGACCCCAAGCCGCTGCCGTTCATCACCGTGGACGAGCCGGCCATCTCGATGACGATCGGTACCAACAGCTCGCCGCTGGCCGGCCGGGTCAAGGGCACCAAGGTCACCGCCCGCCTGGTCAAGGACCGGCTCGACCGCGAACTGGTCGGCAACGTGTCGATCAAGGTGCTGCCGACCGAGCGCCCCGACACCTGGGAGGTCCAGGGCCGTGGAGAGCTCGCGCTGGCCATCTTGGTCGAGCAGATGCGCCGCGAGGGCTACGAGCTCACCGTCGGCAAGCCGCAGGTGGTCACCCGCGAGATCGACGGCAAGCGGCACGAGCCGGTCGAGCGGCTGACGATCGACTGCCCGGAGGAATACCTCGGGACCGTCACCCAGTTGCTCGCGGTCCGCAAGGGCCGGATGGAGCAGATGACGAACCACGGCACCGGCTGGGTCCGGATGGAGTTCCTGGTGCCGGCCCGTGGCCTGATCGGCTTCCGGACCGAGTTCCTCACCGACACCCGCGGCACCGGGATCGCGCACCACGTGTTCGAGGGCTACGAGCAGTGGTTCGGCGAATTGCGTACCCGTCCGTCCGGCTCCCTGGTCTCCGACCGCACCGGCGTCACCACGTCGTACGCGATGGTGAACCTGCAGGAGCGCGGCACGATGTTCTGCGAGCCGGGGACCGATGTCTACGAGGGCATGGTGGTCGGCGAGAACTCCCGCGCCGACGACATGGACGTGAACATCACCCGCGAGAAGAAGATGACCAACGTCCGGTCGAACGCGGACGAGTTCGAGAAGCTGGTGCCGGCCCGCAAGCTGTCACTCGAGCAGTCGCTGGAATTCTGCCGCGAGGACGAGTGTGTCGAAGTGACGCCGGACGCCATCCGGATCCGTAAGCTCGCGCTGACCCAGCTCGAGCGCGCGAAGCTGGGGCGCAAGAACAAAGCCTGAGCGGTGACGGCTGACCGGTTGGTCGATTCGGCGGGGAGAAAGTTGCGGATCGTTATGAACCGGACGGGCCGTCACGACGTCTGTCTAGTGGAAGCAAATCAGTAGGGGGAAGGAAAAGGACATGGGGATTCTGCGCAAGCTCGGCGCCACCTCGACAGCGGTCGCGATGCTGGGAGTGGGTGTCTTCACCGCTGCGACCACGGCCGATGCCACGCCGCAGGCGGCTCCGGCCGCCGCGACCGCGCCGCAGGCTGCGCCCAAGGCCGTCGCTCCGAAGACGGTCGCGGCGAAGACCACCGCCGCCGCGAAGCTGGTGCCGGGCAAGCTCCGGCTCGACAAGCGCTGCATGACCGGCCGGATCATCTGCGTCAACAAGAAGACCCGCAAGGTCGTCTTCCTGTACAACGGCAAGGTCCTCGCGACCGGCGACGCCCGCTTCGGCGGACCCCGGACGCCGACCCGGAACGGCATGTTCAAGATCCAGCGCAAGTCGAAGAACCACGTCTCGTCGCTGTACAAGTCGCCGATGCCGTACTCGATGTTCTTCAGCGGCGGCCAGGCGATCCACTACTCGTCGGACTTCAAGGCCCGCGGCTACAACGGCGCCTCGCACGGCTGCATCAACATGCGCGACAAGGCCAAGATCGCCTGGATCTTCAACCGGGCGAAGGTCGGCGACAAGGTGCTCGTCTACAACGCCTGAGCAACCAGCACTGAGCAACCAGCACTGCACAGCAGCGGCGGCCGGAGATCACTCTCCGGCCGCCGCTGCTTTCGTGAACGCCTTGTACAGCCGCGGTTCCACCAGACAGAACGTCGCCTTCGCCACGGTCGTCGGCGTCCGTGACAGCGTCTGGACGGCGATCTCAGCCGCCGACTGCGCCGGCCACCCATAGATCCCCGCGGACACCGCGGGAAGCGTCAACTCCCGTACGCCGAGCTCGTCCGCGATCCTCAGCGCATTCCGGTAGCAGGACTCGAGCAACTCCGGATCCCTTTGCCCAGCGAGGTAATTCGGCCCGACCACATGGATCACGTACGACGCCGGCAGGTTCCCCGCGCTCGTCCAGCCGGCCTGGCCCGTGGGAACACCGTCCGGATACTTCGAGATGCACTCCGCAAGGATCGCCGGTCCGCCCGCACGGTGAATCGCTCCGTCCACGCCGCCGCCTCCGCGCAGGGCGTGATGGGCGGCGTTCACGATCGCATCCGCGGGCACGGTGGTGATGTCGGCGGTGCTCAGCACGATCTCCATCTCTGACTCTCCCCGGTCTTTCTGCCTCAGCGGTCGGCGAACTGTTGGCCGACTGTGCGTCTGCTGGCAATGTGATCACGAGTTGTGCCCAGGAGGTGACGAGACCCTGGTCCAGAACCTACGCTTTCCCGGCACCGGGTAACAGTCCGGTGCCGGCGCCCGCCTGGCGCCAACCATCAGGTCAGTGAGGGCGTCCCACTCTTCGCAGGGACAAGATCGACCACGAGGGGTTTCCGATGCGCGCGCGACGCTTTCTCCGTAGTCTTCCGGCCGTCCGGAACGTAACGGCCGGTGTGATCGCCCTGGCGGCGGTCGCAACGCTCGGCTTTTCGGGACTGATCGGTTCCGGAACAACAGCGACAGCGGCACCGACGGCGACCACCGACCTGAAGACCGTGCCGTTCGAGGTGAGCGGTGAGCTGCCGATCTACCCGAAGGCCCTGTGGAGGAACGGTTCCAGCAGCGCCGACGTACGCAAGGTCGAAGCCCGGCTGGTCCAGCTCAAGCTGCTCGACAAGCAGTACCAGGACAACTCCTTCGGGACCTCGACCCGCAGCGCGGTGAAGAAGTTCCAGGCCTCCAAGGGGATTCCCGAGCTCGGGTACCTCGATCAGAACACCTGGGACCAGTTGAAGGCCGCGACCCACGAGCCCACCCAGACGGAGCTGTTCCCGCCGGCTCCGGTGGTGGATGGCAAGCGGCTGGACCAGCGTTGTGCGACCGGCGTCGCCCTGTGCATCGACAAAACGAGCCGGAAACTGCGCTATGTGGTGGACGGCGTGGTCAAGGCGACGATGGATGTTCGGTTCGGCGCGAAGGCCACGGCGACCCGCGAGGGTGCGTTCTCGGTCGGCTGGAAGAGCCGGAACCACGTGTCCAAGCTGTACGACTCGGCGATGCCGTACGCGATGTTCTTCAGTGGCGGCCAGGCCGTGCACTACTCGTCGGACTTCGCCGCCCGCGGCTACAACGGCGCCTCGCACGGCTGCGTCAACGTCCGCAACCTGACCCAGATCAAGTGGCTCTTCGACCAGATCGACATCGGCGACAAGGTCATCGTCTACCGCTCGTAGTCACCACCCGTAACGTCCGAAGACCCGCGGGGCAGGCCCCACGGGTCTTCGGACGTTACGAGGTGATTCAGAGGGGGCGGGGGCCGCGGCGGCGGCGGATGCCCCAGCCGCCTCGACCGCGGCCGGTGGCGGCGCGGAGGGCGGGACGGGCGTCGACCAGGTAGACACCGGCGGCGACGATGCCGATCAGGCCGAAGAAACTCAGCCAGCTCTGGAAGATGTGGGACAGGGTGAAGGTGGCCAGGATCAGCACCCAGCCGGGCTTGGTCAGCTTGTCGGCGGCGACGAACACTGCCCGCGGCCGGAAGGCGGCATCCAGAAGGGCGACCAACTTCAGGCCGAGCAGCACCCACCAGATGACGTCGATCGGATTGCCGAACCCGGGGAACAGGGTCGGGAATGTGGCGAGTGGGAGCATGCCTACGAGCCTAACCCAGTGAAAGGGTGGCCCACCTCTGCTGATCGGCAGATTCGGACCACCCGTTCACCGCAGGTAGCGTTGCGACAGGGTGGAACTACGCTCAGTCGCCGACCTTGTCGGCCGCCGCGGAGGCGGCCTTGGTCGCCGTCTTGGCGGTCTTCCGGGCGCTGGTGGCAGTCGCCTTGACGTTCCGGGTGGCGGTGTCGGCGGTCTTGCGCGCGGTGGTGCGGGTGGCCTTGGCCTTGCTCACCGTGGTCTTCGCCTGGGCGACCAGGTCCTCGGTGGCCTTCTGGCTGCGGATCCGGGTGACGATCTCCTCGCCGCGGGCGGCCAGGTCCTCATAGGTCACCTCGGCCTGGCCGAGGACGGTGGAGAGGCTTGCCTGCGCGACGGCCGGCAGCTCACGGAGCTTGGCCGGCACGGTGCGGGCGTCGGCGGCAAGGGCCTCGAAGCGCTTGGCGAACTCGGTCTGACGCTTGGTCAGCTCGGTCTGAACGGTCTTCTGGTCCAGCTTGGCGAACCGGCTGGTGACGTCCTCGCTGACCGCGCGGAACTTCTCCACGGCCAGGTCGCCGGCACCGGCGATGACGTACAACGGGGTGACTGAAGTGCGGGTAGCCATCAGGCTTCTCCTCGGAATTTTCTCAGCGGGGTCTGAACTACTGGGTAGTGCGTTTTCTTGCAGGGGTCTTCTTGGCGGCGGTCTTCTTCGCGGCCTGGACGGACTCCGCCTGGCCGGCGGTGGCCGCCGCGGTCTCGGGGGTGTTCTCACGGACGAACGACGCGTACACGTCGAGCAGGACGCGCTTCTGCCGCTCGTTCAGCGCCGGGTCGAGCAGGATCGCGTCGACCACGCCGGTCGCCCGCCGTGCGCCGTCCGAGCTGTCGTCCGGATCGAGAATGCCGGCCCGTACGTAGAGCGTCTCCGCGGAGATCCGCAATGCCTTCGCGAGCTGCTGCAGCACATCGGCCGACGGTTTCCGCAGGCCACGCTCGATCTGGCTGAGATACGGGTTCGACACACCTGCCAGATCGGAGAGCTGCCGCAACGACAGCTGCGCGTGCCGGCGCTGCTCGGCGAGGTACTCCCCGACCGAACCCACCGAACCGGCGACGCGATCACCCAATCTGGCCATGCGCCCAGTGTGCTAGCAACGTGCTTGCAATTGCAAGCAGCAACTCCGTGAGTCGAGTCACCCAGTACTACGAGCAGGTGCCTACGCGAACAGACCGGGGTGCGCGTGCACCGAGCCGACCTGGATGCCGCCGCCGTAGAGGGGGAAGCGGGTCTGAGCGTCGATCTCCTCGTTGTCGAGACCCAGGTGCTGCAGCACAGCCGCCATCACAGCGGCTCGGGCACGGACGCCGCCGTCCTCCACTTTGAGAGCGATCCCCCGGCCGTCGGCGAGCCCCACCGCATACACACTCTCGGCGCCCGCCTTGCAGAACAGGCCCGGGACCGCACGCATCAGAGCAGCCTCATCCCGCCTGCTCCCACTGGCGAACTCGGGGAACGCCCGGAAGGAATCCGCGACCCGTGCCTCCAGCGATCCCGCGGCCGCCGACGCGAACAGCCCGAAGGAACGAGCCAGACCGGCCAGGCTGATCGCCAGGATCGGAGCCCCGCAGCCGTCGACCGCGACGTACGAGACCTTCTCGGCGGCCGAGTCCTCGACCGCGGTCCGGATCGCTTGCTGGACAGGGTGTTCCGGCGATCGGTAGTCGTCGCGGCCCCAGACCCCGTCCGCGCTTTCCTCCAGGGCGAGGTCGTGGATCGGCCAGCCATTGGCGACGCAGGTCGCGATCATCGCGGCGTGCTTGCCGGAGCAGTTCATCGTGATGCGGTCGGGGTGATGACCGGCCCGCACCCACTCGTCCCGCGCCTGGTCGTCGATCGGGTAGGCCCGCGGAGTGCGCAGTACCGACTCGTCCAGACCGACGCCGGCCAGGATCCGCCGTACGCCGGCCAGGTGGAACTCCTCGCCCGAGTGGGACGCGCCCGCGAGGGCGAGCAGGCCGCCGTCCAGGTCCAGTCCGCTGCGGAGCATGCCGAGCGCTTGCATCGGCTTGTTCGACGAGCGCGGGAACATCGCTTGATCGGCGATACCGACGGACCACTCGACGGTCCCGTCCGGAGCCGTCACCACGACGGAGCCGCGGTGATGCCCCTCGACGAAGCCACTGCGGACGACATCCGCCACGATCACAGGTTCGGTCACGGCTGCACTGTACGGGTCAGATGACAGGTGCAAACAGTGCAATTGGAGATGATTCGGCTCACAGCCGGGCGCGGACGTGCAAACCGACCTCGGGATCCACCAGGACCTCCTGGGTCGCGGTGACCGTCGGCTGGTCCTCGGCGACGACCTCCAGTACAGCGTCCGCGTCCACCGACCGCTTCACCAGCGCGAGCGCGATCGGCCCGTACTCATGGTGCCGCGCAGCCGACCCGATGAACCCGACCTGCTTCTCACCAGCCCGTACTGCGTAGCCGTGGGCGGGCAGGTGATCCACAGAGCCGTCCAGGTGCAGCCGGACCAGCCGACGCGGCGGACGACCGAGGTTGTGCACGCGGGCGACGGTCTCCTGGCCGCGGTAGCAGCCCTTGTCCAGGTGGACGCCGACACCGAGCCAGCCGAGCTCGTTCGGGATGGAACGCTCGTCCGAGTCCAGGCCGAGCCGCGGCGCCCCGGCCTCGATCCGGAGGGCCTCGTACGCCCAGATGCCTGCAGGCGGTCCGGTCAGCTCCGAGAGTTCACCGCGGGGCAGGAACACCTCGTGGCCGCCGAGCGAGTCAGCCCCACTCCGGGTCAGCGGCCCTTCCGTGGGAGCAGCTCCCGGACGCCAGACGATCGCGTAGTCGTCCGTCACGTCGGCGATCTCCACCCGCGACATGAACACCATCTTCTGGAGCCACTCGACCAATGCGGTGGCGGCCCCGGGCTCCGTGTGGAGCCAGAAGGTCTCGCCGTCGTCCACGCCGTACATGACGTGCTCGACATGGCCCGTGGGCGACAGCAGCAGTGCCGTGGTGGAGGTCCCGGGCTTGAGGCCCTCGAAGTACTGGGAGGTCAGTGCGTGCAACCAGGTGAGCCGGTCGGGTCCCGTGATGGTGACCACGTCGCGGTGCGAGAGGTCGACGTACCCCTGGCCCGCGACGAGGGCGCGCTGCTCGCGCAGGTCGGAGCCGTAGTGGGCCGCGACGCCGGCATCCAGACCGCCGGCCGCGACCGCGCCCGGCAGATCGAGCAGGGGGCTGCGCTTCAGTGACATGTCACCAGACTACGTCCAAGGGCGTAGGCCGAACGCCTCCCGCTGTGGGATGTGGACAGTGCTGGGATTGAGGAGGCTGGAACCACATCACCGAAGAAGGGAGCAGGAGCGATGAACGACAGGCGATTCCGGTTCGGCGTGGTCGCGAGCCCGGACCACGGGGCCGAGCAATGGCAGACGACCGTACGCCGGGCCGCCGGGCTCGGGTACTCCACCATCCTGATGCCCGACGGACTGCAACTGCTGTCGCCGTTCGCGTCGCTCGCCACCGCGGCCGCCACGGCAGATATCCGCGTCGGGACCTTCGTCGCGGCGGCCCCGCTGCGGACTCCACGGCAGGCGGCGTGGGACGCCCACACGCTGACCGTGCTCACTGACGGGCGATTCGAGTTCGGCATCGGCACCGGACGGCCCGGCACCGAGGCGTTCGCCGCGGAACTCGGGTTGCCCTACGGCTCGGGCAAGGAGCGGCGGGACCAGATCCGCCGGACTCTGGATCACCTCGCGGAGCTGGACGGGGATCGCCACACGCCGGTGATGCTTGCCGCCGCGGGTCCTCGGGGTCTGGCGCTGGCTGCGGCACGGGCCGACATCGTGTCCATCGCGAAACCCGCGACCGCTCCGCGTGCCGAGGTCGTCGCCCTGGTCCGCGAACTCCGGGAGCTTGCGGGATCACGTGCCGACGACATCGAGCTGGCGATGAACCTGTTCGCGGCGGGCACCCGGGAGCTGCCGGCGTGGACCAAGCAGGCCGCCGGCGTGGACGCCGCCACGCTCGAGGCGAGTGACTCGCTGATGCTGCTGCGCGGGTCTCCTCAGGAGATGGCCGATGAGCTGCAACGCAGGCGGGACGAGTTCGGCGCCTCTTATGTCAGCGTCAACGCCACCTACCTGGAAGACCTGGCCCCGGTGATCGAGAAGCTCGCCGGGAACTGAGGAACCACGCCAGCCCGGGGCGTTACGGGCAAACAACCCCTGGGGGCACCCGCGAACCCGCCTGATCATTCGCCCCCTTTTCACCCTCCCCGCAGACTTTCCAGTCAGCGTGGGCAGTTGGCGAGGGTGAAAGGGGGCGAATGATCAGGTGGGTTTTCGCCGCTGTGGGGAGGTTGTCTTGCCCGTACAGAGCTAGTAGCGGGGGGTGTCTACGGGTGCGGGGGTGGTTTCGGGGGTGGTTTCCGGGACGTCGCCGGCGTGGGTGTCGCCGGCCGCGAAGGCGGCTTCGTCGAAGGGGTCCTCGCCGGCGAAGACCTGCTTGGCCTGGGCTTTGTCGAACTGACCGACCCAG
>NZ_DASRXP010000690.1:0-29676 GCF_035687465.1 Kribbella sp. | reverse complement strand
CATGGTCGACATCTGGCGCAAGACGAAGTACGACCAGACGGCGTTGGCGGCCGCTGACCAGGCCGGTCTGATCGTGCGTAACGTGCCCGCCGAGATCGAGAACGACCCGAACGTCGGCCAGCACGTCGACTACGTCGCCCTGCCGTACTGACGAACTGGGATCATCGGCCAGCTGGCCAGATCCTGTCGAACACCGGCTCTCCGGCCGCTGGTGATGACCCCCGCGACGCGGTTGGGTTGAGCCATGCGGATCGAGATCCTGGTGTTCGACGGTGTGGATGAGATGGACGTGATGGGGCCGTTCGAGGTGTGGAGTTCTGCCTCCCGCAGGTCGGACCTCGAACTGGCCCTCGTCACGGTGGACGGCCCTGCCGAGGTGACCGGGATGAACGGCCTGCGGTTCAGGGCCCCGGAGGCACTCGGTACGCCGGACGCCCTGTTCGTGCCGGGCGGCGGCTGGATGAACCGTGCAGAGCGTGGTGCCTGGGCCGAAGCCCAACGCGGTGTTCTGACCGCCCGGATCGCGGAGCTGGCTCCGCAGCTCGACTGGATCGGGTCCGTCTGCACGGGCGGCATGCTGCTCGCCGCGGCGGGGCTGGTGAAGGGCCGGGCGGCGACGACGAACCGCAACGCCTGGGCCGAGCTCGAGGAGTATGGCGCGGACCTGAAGAAGAACCGCGTGGTCGACGACGGCACCCTCGTCACTGCCGGCGGTCTCACCGCCGGTTTCGACCTCGCCCTGCACATCCTCGACCGGGAGATCTCCGCCGAGCTCGGTGACTCGGTCGCCGCGGCGATGGAGTACACCCGCGACCGCGACCTCCACACCAGCTGATCCCTTACGTCCGAAGAAGTGGCGAGACGTTCCTCCAGTTCTTCGGACGTAAGGAATCAGTCAGCGGCGGCGGTGGAGCAGGAGGCCGCGGCTGCCTCGTTTACGGAGGTGGGCGCGGCCTCCTGCCACGGACTCGAACCGCGGTAGGACCAGGTCGACCTCTTCCTCGACGGTCCAGCCGGCCGGCCAAGCCTGCTCGGCCAAGGCGCCCGGCTCCATCGAGACGAACATCCTGTCCGTCGGGAACCGGTCCAGCAACGCGAGGTCCTGGCCGTAGTACAGCAGCTCGATCAGCAGGTACGCCGATCCCGTCAGCCGCCGGGTGGTTGCCAGGTCCTCGAAGCTGTGGGGATGGATCCGCACGTCGCCGTGCCCCACGACGCTTTCCTGAAGCCGAGTCAGGAAGACGGGGTTCGGCTCGGTCGCCTCGACGGTGTATCGCTCGCCGGCCAGCCGTCGCGTCAGCGCTCCCTCGCACGCACCGACCTCGATCACCGGGCCGGCCGCGGGATCCAGGTGACGCCGTACCCAGGCCGCGGTCGCGTCCAGCCGGTCGATCTCGTACTGCGAGGTCGCGAACTCCCACGGATCGGGAACCGCCGCGGCGTCGTCACCCCTACTCCCCAGCAGCGCGGACAACCGTCCTCGCTCCTCCGGGTCGGAACTGAAGAAGCGCTCGACCGACGGGACCCGCCGGGTGATCAGCGCGTTCTCGTCCTCCTCGTCCAGCCCGACCAGCGCAGCGCAGTGCGTGTTGACGAAGTCCAGCTTCGCGTCGACCAACGGCCGTTCGAGCCGTTCATCGATGTCGGTGGTCCACTCGAGCCAGCGTGCGTCCCCGACGGCATGCAGCACCGGCGCCCGCACCAGGCGTGCGAGCTCGAACCCCCACCGGGCTCTGCGCTCCCGCGAGTCGGCCGGGTTGTGGGTCCAGATCGTGGCGGCGACATCGCCCGTCTCCAGCGCGATCGCGTCAGCGGCCTGGCCCGGCGAGAACGGCTTCGCTCCTTGACCGGAGGTCTGCAACAGTTCCGCCAGTGGTGCCAGGCGCCCGGCCAGCGGGACGCCGGCGGGGAGGCGGAGATAAGCGCCGCGATCAGCGATCAGCAGATGGACCTCGTGGCCGCGTCCGGGGTCGAGAGCAGCCAGGAATTCGACCGCGACATCTTCAGGACGGAGCACCGCAACGACGTCAATCATCAACGCAATCTTATGCAGACTCCCTACGAAAAGGTGTCCGGAGCGTGTCGGGGATCAGTCCTTCAGGAGAGCGGCAACCGCGTCGGTGACCACCTTGCGGCGCTCGGCGGCCGACGTCCGGCTGACCAGCATCGCGTACTCCGGCGTCAGGCCGGTCCACAACGCCGACAACTGCAGGACCAGCGCGAGCAGCACGATCGGCTCGTACTTCGCCGGGATCAGACCGTCCTTCTGGGCCTTGGCGATGGCCTCGACCTTGTGCGCGTTGCTCTGCATGATCAACTCGAGCGGCTCGTCGGATCCGGCCCGCTCCAGCCGGTACCAGGTCGCCAGCCGCTGGACCTCGGGATACTGCTCGAAGCCGTCGAACAACTTGCCGGCGTACTCCGGCAGGTCGGTCGCGTCGATCGGGGTCTCCGCCATGGTCCGGACCACCAGCTGGTTGAAGACCGCGTCGAACAGTCGATCCTTGCTGCCGAAGTAGTGATAGATCTGCGCCTTGTTGGACGCCGCCTCCGCCGCGATGCGGTCCACCCGGGCACCGGCGATGCCGTACGCGCCGAACTCCTTCATCGCCGCGTCGAGCAGCCGCTTCCTGGTCGCATCCGCATCGCCTGGCATGCCGGAAGTATACCTGACTAACCGGCTAGTTGATTTCCGAGACGCGGCATGCTTCTCTGTAACTAACCAGTCAGTCGAACCTTTCAGGAGTGGGTATGAAGGTCTTCCTCATCACCGGCAGCTCGCGCGGGCTCGGTCGTGCGATCGCCGAGGCAGTGCTCGAAGCAGGCCACCAGCTCGTCGCGACGGCCCGCAAGCCCGAGCAACTCGACGACCTGGTCGCCAAGTACGGCGACCAGATTCGCGCGGTGCGGCTGGATGTGACGGACTACGCCGCCGCGCAATCCGCAGTACAGGCGGCTGTTGATGCGTTCGGACGGCTCGATGTGGTCGTGAACAATGCCGGCTACGCCAATGTCGCCTCGGTCGAGGACATGGAGATCGAGGACTTCCGGCAGCAGATCGACACCAACCTGCTGGGCGTCGTCAATGTCACCAAGGCGGCTCTTCCCCAGCTCCGCGAGCAGGGTTCGGGGTACATCATCCAGGTCTCCTCGGTCGGCGGCAGGGCGGTCGCGGCCGGGCTGTCGGCGTACCAGGCGGCCAAGTGGGCGGTCGGCGGGTTCTCCGGCGTGCTGGCCCGTGAGGTGAACCCGCTGGGGATCAAGGTGACCGTGCTCGAGCCGGGTGGCATGAACACGGACTGGGCCGGCTCGTCGATGACGGTGCACCCGGTCAGCGCGCCGTACGAGCAGAGCCTCGGCCTGATGCGCGACATGCGCGCCAGCGGTGTCGCCGCGAACGACCCGGCCAAGGTGGCCCAGGTCGTCCTGCAGTTGGTCGACAGCGAAGAGGTGCCGGAGCGGCTGCTGATCGGTCCCGACGCGCTCGCGGTCGCGAACCAGTACGAGCGGGCCCGGGACGTGGAGAAGGAGAAGTGGCTCGACGTCACCATCTCCACGGTCCACGACAACGTCGACGCCCGCTTCCTCGACCCGACCGACCGCCTCTAGCCCGTCCTGCGGGGCGCCGGGGTCAGCGCCTGAGTTCGGGATACAGGTTGGTGGGATCCCCGGACAGAGCCGCCTTGGCCTGGCGGGCGGTCTCGTCGGCCAGCACCTCGAACGCGTCCTTCTCGATCCCGTCCAGTGCCTCCCGGGCGATATCGGCCGGCTTCGACTTGGGATCGGTCACCGCCGCGGCCATGTCGGTGTCCACGTAGCCCATGTGCAGGCCGGTCACGCCGATGCCACGGTCCTGTAGTTCGAGGCGGATGGCGTTGGTCTGCAGCCAGAACGCGGCCTTGGTGGCGGCGTACGCGCCGTGCCGGGCGACCCAGGACAGCGCCGAGTGCGCGTTCAGGATGTGTCCGCCGCCGTTGCGCTCGATCACCGGCACGAAGGCCCGGGTCACGTTCAGCGGGCCGAAGAAGTTGGTCTCGAAGACGGTCCGGATGTCGGCCAGCGGTGCGTCCAGGTAGGTGTCCGGCGAGCTGCCGCCGGCGTTGTTGATCAGCACGGTGACGTCGGGGGCGGCCTTGACCAGCGCCTCGATCGAAGCCGGGTCGGTGACCTCCAGTGGGAGCGTCACGACGCGGTCGTCGGTGCTCGGCTCGGGGTTGCGGGCGGTCGCGTAGACCTTCCGCACACCCCTGCCGAGCAGGTCGTCGACGATCGCCTTGCCGATACCTCGGTTGCCGCCGGTGACGAGGACGACAGCGCCTTCGAGAGTGGTCACTTCAACTCCAGGTGTGATGGAAACCGATCTGTTTCCCTCAAGGTAAACCGATCGGTTTCGTTCTGCAAGTCGAGCCGGTACGCTCGATCCCATGACGACCTCGGTAACCCCCCGCGAGCGGCTGCTGGAAGCCGCGAGCGACCTCTTCTACCGCGACGGTGTGAGCATCGGGGTGGATGCGCTCTGCAAGGCGGCCGGGGTCTCGAAGAAGTCGATGTACCAGCTGTTCCGCTCCAAGGACGAGGTGATCGCCGAGAGTCTGGCGAGCCGTGGCGCGGCCTACCAGGCGGCGCTCATGCCGGGGCCGGAGGCGGGACCGTCGCCGCGGGAGCGAATCCTGGCGGTGTTCGAGCGGCAGGACAAGATAGCTGCCGAGGGCAACTATCTGGGCTGCCCGTTCGTCAGTACCGCGTTCGAGCTGAAGAACCCGGAACATCCGGGCAGTGTGGTCGCGCGGTACTTCAAGCAGCAGATGACGGACTTCTTCCGGTCCGAGCTCATCGCAGCGGGTGCCGAGGACCCGGACACTCTGGCTGTCCAGTTGACGATCGTGTTCGACGGCGGGAGCGCCCGGACCGTAGTGAGGGCCCAGGCGCTCGGCGGCATCGGCGTACTGACGGCTGCCGCCCTTCTGGATGCCGCAGGCATTCCATCCGGGCAGTTGGCCAGGCGCTAGACGGCCAGGGTGGCCAGTTCAGCGCCGGCCAGGAGGAAGGCGCCGACGCCGAAGTCCGCGGTTGATTCGTAGGTGATCGGCTGGCTCGATTCGGGCCGGTCGCCGACCTTCTGCACATAGCCAAGGAATCCGTCAGGGTGGACCGCGGTCGCAACCATCCCGTTCCAGGCCCGCGCCGCCATCGGCTGGTACGTCGCTGCCGGCACCAGCCCGGTCTTGATCGCGTACGCCGCGGAGTAGGCGAAGAAGGCGGTCCCGCTGGTCTCAGGCCCGGGGAGATGCTGGGAATCAGCCAGGTTGACGTTCCAGAACCCGTCGGTTCGCTGGATCGGGCGCAACGCAGTCACCAGTTGCGTCAAGGTGCTCTTGTACTCGGCCACATTCTGCTGGCTCGCGGGCAACGCCTTCAGGGTCTTCACGTGTCCGGCAGCGACCCAGCCGTCGCCGCGCGACCAGAACACCGGCTTGCCGCTGGGGGACACGATCCCACCGGGCAGGAAGCGGTCATCGCGGTACCAGAGCCCGCTTGACGACGCCCACAACCGCCGCGTCCGTTTGGTGTGGTTGTAGAGCTGGTAGAGCTTGGTCCAGTACGCCGGATCGTTGCGCTGCTTGCCGATCCGGGCGAACGGTGGCATCGCCATGTGCAGTGCGTCGCACCACCACCAGTCGTCAACCTTGCTACTGGCAACCATCCGGCTCAGGGTGTCCGTTGCCGCGGTCAACTTGTTCGCGGAGGGCTCGAGGTCGTAGAGATCGAGGTAGACCTGGATGGCGTTGTGGTTGTCCGCGTGCCGGGTGGCGACGCCTTCGCGAATCCCGTACCTGTGCTTCTCGGCCCAGCTGCGGGTGTAGTTCAGGTAGCGGGCGTCGTTGGTCAGGCGATAGGCCGCCATCAGTCCGCTGAAGAAGGTGGCCCTGGCCCAGCCGTTGTCGCCGGAGTCGGTGTGGTCGGCGATCCACCGGTCGGCGACCCGGCGTACCAGGCTGGTGAGCTGGGCCTTGGAGGGCAGGACGTCGGAGGGCGGCGCTGCCAAGGTCGCATTGGCTACGGACGGTAATACCGGGGCGGTTGCGGCGGCTGCACCGAGGGCCAGGAATTGGCGTCTTTTCATGGGACAAGACCTCACTTTGTTCCATAGCGGATGGGACAAATCAGCACTTTGTTCCAGATGGAATTCCTCTCGCTCAGGATATTGACGTGTTCACACTCTGTCGTCAAACTTCCGAAAGGACCCTGCGGTAAGCGGGGGATATCGCGGGTCCGACCGCCCCCAAGAACAGGACACCGCCATGCGAAAGAAAGCACTGATCACCGCTGCCTGCGCGGCCATCGTGGCCGGGACCCTGAGCAGCCCCGCGCTCGCCGCTCCGAAGGCCGAACCCGCTGCCCAGGCGCCGACGGCCGTCCAGGCACCCGGCACCTTCACCCATCCCGGTGTCGGCGTCAGCCGCCAGCAACTCGACTTCGTCCGCGCGAAGGTCCAGGCCGGCGCGCAGCCGTGGACCAACGCGTACAACCAGGCGAAGAACAGCAACTACGGATCGCTGACCCGGACCCCGACGCCTCGTGCGGTGGTCGAGTGCGGCTCGTACTCGAACCCGAACTACGGCTGCACGAACGAGCGCGAGGACGCGATCGCGGCGTACACGGACGCTTTGATCTGGTACGTCACCCGGGACGATCGCTATGCGCAGAAGGCGATCCAGCTGATGGACGCCTGGTCCGCGACGCTGCAGGACCACACCAACAGCAACGCGCCGCTGCAGACCGCGTGGGCCGGATCGTCGTGGCCGAAGGCGGCCGAGATCATCAAGCATGTCTACGGCAACTGGCCGAACTCCGGCCGGTTCGGCACCATGCTGCGCAACGTCTACCTGCCGGAGATCATCAACGGCTCGAACTCCAACGGCAACTGGGAGTTGAGCATGACCGAGGCGATCCAGGGGATCGCGGTGTTCCTCGAGGACAAGACGGTCTACGACAAGGCGATCTCGCTGTACCGGGTCCGGGTGCCCGCCTTCGTCTACCTGGAGTCGGATGGCGCACTACCGAAGACCAAGCCGAGCCAGAACCTCAACACCACCGCCAAGATCGTCGCCTACTGGCAGGGCCAGAGCACCTTCGTCACCGGCCTGACCCAGGAGACCTGCCGTGACTTCGTGCACACCGGGTACGGCATCTCCGCGATCGGCCACGTGCTGGAGACGTCCCGGATCCAGGGCATCGACCTCTACCCAGAGTTCGGTGAGCGGCTGCGCCAGGCGCTCGGCTTCCAGTCCCGCTGGGAGCGCAACCTCGAAACGGTCCCGTCCTGGCTCTGCGGCGGCAGCGTGACCCGCGGTCTGGGCCCGATCACCGAGGTCGGCTACAACGCGATGCACACCCGCCTCGGCTACGCGATGGCCAACACCCAGGCCCTGACGGAGTCCCGCCGCCCGGCCGGCTCCAACAACCTCTTCGTGGCTTGGGAAACCCTCACCCACGCCGAAAACCCCTCCTAGTAAGTCGCTTACGTCCGAAGAACTGGAGGGACGTCTCTCCAGTTCTTCGGACGCAACGGATCAGGAGCCGGGGCCCGGTGGTGAGACGCGGAGGGCGTTGAGGGCCGTGACGATCTCGGCGAGATCTTGTGGGTTCCGCAGGGAGCGTTCGGTGAGGGTCTCGATTCGGCGGAGCCGGTAGCGGATCGTGTTGCTGTGACAGTGCAACTGCAGGGCGGTGCGATCGGTTGATCCCTCGTTCGCACACCAGCTCCGCAAGGTCCCGAGCAGCGTGGCGCGCTCGTGAACGCCGAGGGCGAGCAAGCCACCGAACACCGCGGTGGTGACCCGCCCGGCCTCGGCGGGAGCGGCGCTGACGAGCATCGCCAGCGGACTGGTGTCGTACTGGACCACCTTCCGGCCCTGATGGGTGAGAGTGGTCAGGGCGATCCGGGCGTCGTGCAGTGCTTGCGGAGCGTCGCGTAGATGCTCGAACAGTCCGCTGACGCCGAGGTCATGAGCGGCCCCACTCTCGAGATCGGCCAGTACGACGGACTCCGCAGTACCCGGGCCCGCTGACAGCAGGCCGGTCAGGGCATCGGGTCGCCAGCGCCAGGTCGTGTGAACACCATGCCGCCCCAGGCGGGCGTCGAGGTCCGCGGACGGCTCGGCCGAGGTGGTGACGACGATCAGGAACCGGCCGGTGAGCGGGACCCCGAGGGTCTCGGCGATCTCCCACAGCGTCGTCGTGTCGGTGGCTGAGCCGAGGAAGAGCGCGTCGAGCAGTGCGAGCCGGCGGTGTTCGAGCCGGACCGCGAGTTCCGTCGAGGTCGACCGGTAGGCGATGGCCAGTGCGTCGGTGCACTCACCGGCGAGGCGCCAGACCGTGGTCGCTGCATCGACCAGGATCGTGTCGTCGACTGTGCCGGTCGCCCGTGCCGTCTCCACCAGGTCATGCCAGAGGTGTTCGAAGCCGATCCGGAAGGCGCGGAGTACTTCGGGCAACGGCGCGCTCTGTTCGGCGCGTTCCCGGCCGGTGGCGCGGGCGACTTCGAGATTGAGCGGTGTCGAGGTGCTCAGACTCTGCAGGACGGGCACGAGGTTGTCGTGGACCGAACGGCGCAGGTCGACGTCGGTCACGTCGCCCTCGGAGTAGAACGGGAGCTCCCGGTAGACGAGCCGGCACATGGCCTCGACCACCGAGTCGAGCCGATCGAGCATCTGGTAGCCGAGCTCTGACAGCTCATCCCCGGCTGGTGCTTGTGCGCCCATCTCTGCAGCGTAAACCCGCAGGTCAGGAGTCGACGGTTGTCGCCACGGACAAAATCGGGCGTCGATCTCGATCCGCTCCCACATTGCCGGGGAGACAGCCTGGATCGAGGCTGCTAACAGCTTCCCTCGTCTGGTTGGAGAGTCATTTCTGATGAGAGACCACAGGGGCGAACTCACCGGACGGGTCGCCGTCGTGACCGGCGGAAGCCGGGGGATCGGACGGGCGCTGGTTCTTGCGCTCTCGGCTGCCGGGGCCGATGTAGTGGTGGCAGGCAAGAGCGAGACCGAGGACCCTCGGCTGCCCGGCACCATCTACTCCGTCACGGCGGAGGTGCGGTCTCTCGGTGGACGCGCACTCGCGGTCAAGACGGATGTCCGCAAGGAAGCGGAGGTCGAGAGGCTGATCCAACGGACCGTGGCTGAGTTCGGCCGGGCGGACATCGTCATCAGCAACGCCGGCGCGCTGTGGTGGGAACGCGTGATCGACACCCCGCCCAAACGGTACGACCTGATCTGGCAGGTCAACGTCCGCGCGGCCTACCTCGCCGCGTACTACGCGCTCCCGCACATGGTCCGCCAGGGGTGGGGCCACCTGCTCACCAACAGTCCTTCGATCACGACGACAGCCTCGCCCGGAAAGGCGGCGTACATGACGACGAAGATGGGGATGAGCCGGCTGATGGTCGGCATCGCCGCCGAGCACGAGCACGACAACATCGCCGCCAACGCCTTGTGGCCGGCGGCACCGATCGACACTGCGGCGACCCGGAACTGGGGTCGCGACAAGATGGGAGAGCCGGCCCAATGGCGGCGTCCGGAGATCTATGTCGACGCCGCATTGGAGATCCTGACCAGTGAGCCCCGGACGTGCACCGGGCGGATGGTCACGGACGAGGAGATCCTGACCGAGCGCGGCTGGTCCGCGGACGACCTGGACTCCTACTGGGTGACCGGACAGCCGCCGCTCGAGCCGCTGTGGATCGATGGGCGGGCAGTGTGATGGGCGCCTACCAGTCCACCGAGGCGACGGCCGGTGGACTCGTCCGGGACGAAACCGTCGGGTCGCTGCTGCGGGCGGCGGCCGAGCAGGCTCCCTCCGATGTCGCCCTGGTCGAGGGACTCCCCGACCCCGCGGCCCGCCGGCGCTGGCGGTACTCCGAACTGCTGGCGGAATCCGAGCAAGTCGCCCGCGCTCTGCTCGGCCGCTTCGCGCCCGGTGAGCGGGTGGCGGTCTGGGCGAACAACATCCCCGAGTGGGTGCTGCTCGAGATGGCCGCGGCGTTGTCCGGGTTGACGCTCGTCACCGTCAACCAGGCGTTGCGGAGCCAGGAGATCCGCCATGTGCTCGGGCAGTCCCGCTCTGCCGGCGTCTTCCTGGTCCGCGAGTACCGCGGCAATTCGCTGATCGAGACCCTCGAGGGGATCCGGTCCGACCTTCCCGAGCTGCGGACGGTGGTGCACCTCGAGGACTGGGCGGAGTTCCGCGAAAGTGGTTCTCCGACCGAGAAGCTCCCCGACGTACGACCGGAGGATCCCGCGCAGATCCAGTACACCTCGGGGACCACAGGAAGGCCGAAGGGCGCAGTACTGCGTCATCGTGGCATCACCAACAACGCGAGGTTGTCCTATGTCCGCGCCTTCGACATGCAGCCTGGCGAGGTCTTCATCAATCCGATGCCGTTGTTCCACACGGCGGGATGTGTGCAGGGGACCCTCGCGCCATTGGCCAGCCTGGGCACCCAGGTGCTTCTGCCCGGCTTCGACCCTGCGTTGCAGTTGCAGCTGACCGAGTCTGAACGGGCAGCCCAGCTCTGTGGCGTGCCCACGATGCTGCTCGGCATGCTCGCGCACCCGGCCTTCGCCGGCACGGACCTGTCCTCCGTGCGCTACGCCTTGTCGGGAGGTGCCACGGTCGCGCCTCACCTCGTACGGCGGATCGAAGAGGTCCTCGGGGTCCCGATGGCCATCGTCTATGCCCAGACGGAGGCCTCGCCGGTCATCACCATGACCGAGTTGGACGACTCGCCAGAGGATAGGGCGGAGACGATCGGACGACCGCTCCCCGGTGCCGAGGTGAAGATCGTCCGACCGGCCGGCGAGGACCTGGCCCGGCCTGGTGAGATCGGCGAGCTGTGCACCCGCGGCTACCACGTGATGGCCGGGTACTTCGACGATCCCGTGCAGACCTCCGCGGCCATCGACGAGGACGGCTGGCTGCATACCGGTGACCTGGCGAGCATGGACGAACGGGGGTACTGCCGGATCGAGGGCCGGCTCAAGGAGCTGATCATCCGCGGCGGCGAGAACATCTATCCGCGTGAGATCGAGCAGTTGCTCGCCGACCATCCAGCCGTCGCCGACGTCGCCGTGGTGGGGGTGCCCGACCCTGTCTGGGGAGAACAGGTCGCTGCTTTCGTCCGAACAGCGCCGGGCGCGACACCCGACGAACAAGAGCTGCTCGGCTACGTTCGCGCGCAGCTCGCCTCGCACAAGGCGCCGCGGATCTGGCGCTTCGTCGACGAGTTCCCGCTCACGGCCTCGGGCAAGATCCAGAAGTTCGCCCTACGGGACCAACTGGTTCAGACCTGGGGTTCGCCGCGCTTCCAGTAGCCCTGGAAGGAGATGGTCGACTTCGGCAGACCGACCGCGTTGACGAGGTGCCGGCGGACCTGCTTGATCATCGCGGACTCACCCGCGACCCAGGCGTAGTCGACATCGAACGGGAGACTCGACGACTTAAGGGCCTCTAGCAACGATTGCGGCGCATCGTCCGGACCGCCGGCCTGGGCGATCCAGGTGATGTCGGCTTCGCCGGGGGTCGGCAGTGGCCGGATGTCCCGAACGTCAGGCACCTCGACGAAAACAGTCGCCCGTACTGCGGGCGGCAGCTGCTCGAGGATCCCGGCCAGTGCGGGCAACGCGGTCTCGTCGGCGACCAGGACGCGGTGGACACTCGTTGCCGGCGGCACGTAGTCGACGCCGGACTGCAGCAGGCCCTTGGTGCTGGTGGTGTCCACGGCGAACGGCAGAATCAGTCCGACCGTCTCACCCGGCTGCGCCTCGCTCACCCAGGCCGAGGCGGGACCGTTCACCCCGTGCAGGACGAACTCGATGTCGAGCTCGGCCACCTCCGGGCGGAGCGCGCGGATCGTGTACGTCCGCATGATGAAGCGCTGCTCCACCTGGGTCGCGCACCACTCGGCATACCAGTCGTCGCCGGTCGGCAACCGCAGTTCGCTGCCGTCGGGCGGCGAGAACAGGATCTTGATCCGCTGGTCCGGCCCGGCGGTCACCACCTCGGCGATCCGGGGGGCGACGAAGGTCACCCGGCGCAGATGCGGGCTGACGTCGTCGACGGCCGCCACCGTGGCCAGGACGGAGTCGAACGCGATCGGGCGTTCGAGCACTGTGGTCATGCGAGCTTCTCCAACCGAGATGCAGGGGTTCAGATGCGGCCCGGTGAGCGATCGGGCTATTCTGAGGCGTCTAGAGGTTAGCCTTACCTAAGAGGATCCCAAAGTCCAATGCCCCCGCCGCCCGCCTTGCCGACCACAGCCGCGCCGCCGCCGGATTCCGCCACCGTCGACGCCCCGCGGCGGCGCCCGCGTACCCGCCGGGCCACCTTGGTCGCCGGGCTGATCGTCAGCGTCGCGGTGCTGCTGCTGATCTGCCTGCTGAGCATCGCCGTCGGCTCCAAACAGATCCCGCTCTCGACGGTCATCGACGCTCTCCGCCACTACAACGACGCGAACACCGATCACGTGATCGTACGGTCACTGCGAGTTCCGCGAACGGTGATCGGCCTGCTGGTCGGCGCCGCGCTCGGGTTGTCCGGCGCTCTGATGCAGGGCGTCACCCGCAACCCGTTGGCGGACCCGGGCATCCTCGGCGTGAACGGGGGAGCCGCCCTCTTCGTTGTAGGTGGCATCTACTGGTTCGGCCTGACCAGCCTCACGGCGTACGTCTGGCTGGCCTTCGCGGGCGCGGCAGCGGCCTCGGTCGCCGTCTACGCGCTGGGATCGCTTGGCCGGGAGGGTGCGACTCCCGTGAAGCTGGCGCTCGCCGGGGCCGCGATGACGGCGATGTTCGGTTCGCTGACGACCGCGCTGCTGATCGGGGACGTCGACACCTTCGACCAGTTCCGGTTCTGGTCGGTCGGCTCGCTGGCGGGCCGCGGCTCGGACATCGCGGGTCAGGTCGCGCCGTTCATCCTGATCGGCATCGTGCTCGCGCTGGTCTCGGGCCGGTTGCTGAACGCCCTCTCGCTGGGCGACGACGTGGCCCGCTCCCTCGGTCAGCGCGTCGGACTGGCGCGGCTGTTCACCGCGGTGACGGTCGTACTGCTCTGTGGCGCGGCGACGGCGGCCGCGGGACCGATCGGTTTCGTCGGCCTCACCATCCCGCATGTCGCTCGGCTCATCACGGGGCCCGACTACCGCTGGATCCTGCCGTACTCGATGGTGCTGGCCCCGATCCTGCTGCTCGGCTCGGACGTGCTCGGCCGGATCGTGGCGCAGCCCGGCGAACTCCAGGTCGGCATCGTCACCGCAGTACTGGGAGCGCCCTTCTTCATCGCCCTGGTCCGCCGCCGCAAGCTGGCGGACCTCTGATGGCGACCACCACAGCCGGTACGCCGGCCCAGCTGATCGCGCGATCCCGGGCTGTCCGCCAGGCGAGGTCGGTGCTCGTCATCACGATCGTCGGGATCGCCCTGTTCGCGACCTTCTGCGTCTCGTTGTCCCTGGGTGACTACAAGATCCCGGTGATCGACGTGGTGAAGACGCTGTTCGGCCAGGGCGACAAGGCGACCGAGTTCATCGTGAACCAGCTCCGCCTGCCGCGCGCCCTGACCGGCATCCTGGTCGGCGCCGCGCTCGGTCTGTCCGGTGCGATCTTCCAGAGCATCGCCCGCAACCCGCTGGCCAGCCCGGACATCATCGGCGTCACGTACGGCGCGAGCGCGTTCGCCGTGTTCGCCATCGTGACGCTCGGGCTGACCGGGGCCGCGGTGTCGGGTCTTGCGATCGCCGGAGCGCTGATCACGGCGTTCAGCATGTACATCCTCGCGTGGCGCCGCGGGGTCTCCAGCTACCGGCTGATCCTGGTCGGCATCGGGATCGGCGCGATCGCCATGAGCGTCACGTCGTACTTGTTGACCAAGGCAAGGGTCGAGATCGCCCAGCAGGCGCTGGTCTGGCTGACCGGCAGCCTGAACGGTGTCGACTGGTCAGAGGTGCGGGCCTTGACGATCGCCTTGGTCCTGCTGACGCCGCTGATGGTGCTCCTGGTCCATCGGTTGCGGATTCTCCAGCTCGGCGACGAAACGGCGTACGGGCTGGGGTTGCGGGTGGAGCGTTCGCGGCTGGGGTTGATCGTGATCGCGGTGCTGCTGGCGGCGGTTGCCACAGCGGCGGCCGGGCCGATTGGGTTCGTGGCGTTCGTGGCGCCGCCGATCGCGCGCTGGGTGACGCGTTCGCCGGGGCCGGCGATGATCGCGTCGGCCTTGATCGGCGCACTCGTGGTTGCGTTGTCCGACCTGCTCGCGCAGCACGCACTGGGGGATACCCAGTTGCCGGTCGGGGTGGTGACCGGCGTGGTGGGTGCGCCGTATCTGATGTTCTTGCTGGCCCGGGCCAACCGGGTGGGAAGTGGTGGCTGAAATGACGGAACACAGTCTGGCGGCGGAGAACCTCGCGGTCGGTTACGACCAGCGGGAGATCATCCACGACCTGTCGGTGCGGATCCCGGTCGGCAAGATCACCGTGATCGTCGGCGCGAACGCGTGCGGCAAGTCGACCCTGCTGAAGGCGTTGGCCCGCCTGCTCAAGCCCAGCCGGGGCACGGTGCTGCTGGACGGCAAGAGCATCCAGCAGATCCCGACCCGCGAGG
Source organism: Kribbella sp. (assembly GCF_035687465.1). Classification (NCBI taxonomy): domain Bacteria; kingdom Bacillati; phylum Actinomycetota; class Actinomycetes; order Propionibacteriales; family Kribbellaceae; genus Kribbella; species Kribbella sp. Next base: position 15,022 of record NZ_DASRXP010000690.1, on the reverse strand, counting down.
TCGCCACCAAGCTCGGATTGTTGCCACAGTCACCTACCGCGCCGGAGGGGATCACGGTCGCCGACCTGGTCGGGCGTGGCCGCTATCCGCGGCAGGGCTGGATCCGGCAGTGGACCAAGGCGGACGACGAGGCGATCGCCGACGCGATGACGTCCACCGATGTGCTGGAGATCGCCGACCGGCCGATCGACGAACTGTCCGGTGGCCAGCGGCAGCGGGTCTGGATCGCGATGGCGCTGGCCCAGGAGACCAACATCCTGCTGCTGGACGAGCCGACGACGTTCCTCGACCTGACCCACCAGTTCGAAGTACTGGATCTGCTGGTCGATCTGAACAAGCGCGACGACCGGACCATCGTGCTGGTGCTGCACGACCTGAACCAGGCCTGCCGGTTCGGCGACCACCTGATCGCCCTGAAGGACGGCGCGATCGTTGCCGAGGGCAACCCGAGCGAGGTGATCACCGAGCAGGTCGTCGAGGACGTCTTCGGCCTGGCGGTCAAGATCATCCCCGACCCGGTCGCCGGTAGTCCGATGGTGGTGCCGGTCGGCCGCCATACAACCCGCAACGGCCAGGCGTCGCCGGACAACCCGGCCGCCAAGGCCCTCGCCGCCAGCGCGGCCGCCAACGGCATCTGCCGCCCGGCCGACCGCTGACCGATCTAAGGAACAACGCCTGTGTTGAAGTGGAAGGCCGCCCTGGCCGCGATGCTCGTCGGAACGCTGTTGGTGGGCTGCTCGCCGGCCTCAGGCAATGATGCGGGAGGAGACCGCAACCCGGTCATCGGGTCGTCCAAAGACGCTGACGACGGGCCCGCCGCCGCGCCGAGCGCCTTGGCCGAAGGGATGGGATCCACCGTCGCCCAGGACGGCACCTTCCCGCGGACCGTCACGCACTTCAAGGGCAGCAGCGTGCTGAAAGCCGCGCCGACGCGGATCGCGGTACTGAGCACCGGGCAGCTGGACGACCTGCTCTCCCTCGGATTGGTCCCGACGGCCACCACTCGCGCCACCAACGCCGGGCTGGTTCCCGACTACCTCGCCACCGCCTTCCCGCAGTACAAGGCGCAGCTGGCGAAGATGACCGATGCGGGCACGCGACAGGCGCCGAACCTGGAGACGCTCGCCGCGGCCAAGCCCGACCTGATCCTCGCCAACGACTCGCTCGGCGAGCTCTACCCCAAGCTCTCGAAGATCGCGCCGACCGTCGTCACGGCCGGCAACGGCATCAACTGGAAGCGCGACCTGCTGCTCGTCGGCGACGCCGTCGGCAAGGGACAGCAGGCCAAGCAACTGGTCGATGGCATCGCCGCCGACGCGGCCGCGCGCGGCAAGGAGCTCGGTGGCGTCACCGTGTCCATGCTGCGGTTCACGCCCGACCGAACCCGGATGTTCGGCGTCTCGTCCTTCACTGGGTCGATCGCCGTGGACATGGGACTCGGGCGGCCGTCGTCCCAACAGTTCAAGGCGATCTCGGAAGACATCGGGGCCGAGAGCATCGATACCGCCGACGGGGACTGGATCTTCTATTCCGTGCAGGGCGACCCCGACAAGACCGACGCGGCGAGCGTGCTGGCAGGCCCGCTGTGGAAGTCCATGAAGGCCGTCACGACCGGGCACGCGGTCAAGGTCGACGACGATCCCTGGTACCTGAACGCGGGGCCGGCCGCAGCCCGCCTCGTCGTACAACAGCTCGCCGAGCACATCGGCAAGTGAGCACCCGGTTGGGCCGACTTGCTCCGGGTCGCCGACGGTGGTTCGTACGGCGCGCCAGCATCGCCTGGCCGGTGGCCGTCCTCGTGGTTGCAGCAGTCGCGTTGCTCAGCCTCGCCGTCGGCACCCGGCCGGTTCCGCTCTCCGCCGTACTGGACGCGCTGCTGCACGGCGGGACCACACCGGACGCCCTGGTCGTGCTGTCGCTGCGGGTGCCGCGGACTGAGATCGGGCTGACCGCGGGTGCCGCCCTCGGGCTCGCCGGTGCCTCGCTGCAGGCCGTCACCCGTAACCCGCTCGCCGACCCCGGCATCCTCGGGCTGAGCCAGGGCGCGGCGGCGGGCGTGGTGTTCGCCATCGCGCTGGGGCTCGCGAACGGCTTCAGCGGATATGTCTGGTACGCCTTCGCTGGTGCGGTCGTCGCCGCCTGGCTCGTGTACGCGATCGCTTCGCGCGGACGGGGTGGCGCCTCGCCCGTGAAGCTCGCTCTGGCCGGCACTGCACTGGCCGCGATGACGGCCGGGGCCACCACTGTTGTCCTCACTTCCAGCTCCGCGACGCTGGACCAGTTCCGCTTCTGGCAGGTGGGGGCGCTCAGTGGGCGCGATGCCGACACCGTGGGGAAGATGCTGCCGTTCCTTGTCGTCGGGGCGCTGATCGTGCTGGCCTGCGCCCGCGGCCTCGACGCCCTCGAACTCGGCGACGACACGGCTCGGGCGCTCGGACACCGGGTGCTTCTCGTTCGTGGGTCAGCGGCCCTCGGCGCGACCCTGCTGACGGCGGCCGCGGTGGCCGCCGCCGGGCCGATCGCCTTCGTCGGGCTCGCCGTACCTCACCTCGCTCGCCGTCTCGTCCCGGCGGGCAACCGCCAGGTGCTCCCGCTGTCCGCTCTCCTCGGCGCCGCCCTGCTGCTGGCCGCCGACGTGGCCGGCCGCGTGGTCCGAGCCCCGGCAGAAGTCCCCGCAGGAGTCATGACCGCGCTGGTTGGCGTGCCGGTCCTGGTAGTCCTCGTACGCCGGAAGGTCGCCGGCGCGTGAGCACCCGGTCCCGTACGGCGGCCGCCAGCGGGCGTGGTCTCCCTGACGGGATCGCCATACTCCGGCCCCGGCCGCACCTGTCCCTCCTCCTGCACCGACGGTCCGCCGTCATCGCCGTTGTGCTTCTGATCCTTCTCCTTGTCGTGATGGGCGTCGCGGTCTGTGTCGGGCAGAGCTTCGTGTCGCCGCGCGCGGCATGGCGGACCGTGGTCGACGGCGGCGGGCCGTACGACCTCGTCGTCAATGAGCTGCGGCTGCCGCGGATCGTCCTCGGCGCGCTGGTCGGAGCCGCGCTCGGCGCTGCCGGGGCGCTGGTACAGACGGTGGCGCGCAATCCGCTGGCCAGCCCGGACGTCATCGGCGTCGGTCACGGGGCTGCGGCTGCGACCGTGCTCGCTTTGGCCACCGGCGCAGTGACTTCTCCGGGGGCGATGCCGGTCGTCTCTGTCGCGGGCGGTCTCGCGGCGGCGGCGCTCGTGTACGTGCTCGCGTGGCGTCGTGGGATGCACGCGAACCGGTTCGTGCTGATCGGAGTCGGGATCGGAGTTGCGCTCTCGGCCGTCGTCCAGCTCTATCTCGCCGACACTCAGTTGGAGGCCGCCGAGCAGCTGAAGCTGTGGCTCACCGGGAGTCTCAACGGGCGAGGCTGGGAGCAGGCCGGGCCGCTGGCCGTCGTACTCGTGCTGTGTCTGCCCGCGCTGGTGTGGGCAGGGCGGGCGATGCGGCCGATGGGATTCAACGATGACACGGCGTCCGCGCTCGGAGTACGGGTGCAGCGGACACGGCTCGGGCTGACCGTCCTCGGGGTCGTCCTCGCAGCTACCGCCACCGGCGCCGCGGGTCCCATCGGGTTCGTCGCCCTCACCGCGCCGCAGCTTGCCCGAAGGCTCACCCGTCGGCCCGAGCTGCCGCTGCTCTGCTCGGCGTTGACGGGAGCGGTGGTGCTGGTGGCCGCCGATCTGGCTGCCCGTACGGTGCTGCCGCCCTTGGAGATACCGGTGGGCGCGCTCACGGCGCTCGTCGGCGGCCCCTATCTACTGTGGCTCCTGGGCCGCGCCAACGAACGCCGATGACTTTCAGGCTGGGGTGATTGTCCAGGTGACACCGTGGGGGGCGAGTGAGTTGAGGAAGCCGGAGGGGTCGAAGGCCTGGGCTGGTGCGAGGACTCCTCGGGTCGTCGTGGTTCCGGCGAGGCGCCGGGCGCCCTCGGCGGCGATCACGGCGGTGGTCCCGTAGGTGTCGGCTCCCGTCACCACTCCACGAACATGCCGCCCGGTGATGCTGACGGCCTCGACCAGCACCGTGAAGCGTTGGCTGCTCCGACCCTCGGCAGTCGGTCCCTCCGGCAGGCCATCGACCACGTCGGCACTGACGCCTCCGGACAACCGGGCTGCCACCGACTCCTCGACCACCCCCAAGACCCGCCGAACGCTGACATGCCGGGGGACGGTGACGACCTCCGGCAGCGGGAACGTGACCGCCGGAGTCGGCTCAGCACTGCCGGGGAAGGTCATGACGGTCCGGCCCGCCGGAGTACCGCTGGTCCAGACGCCGTCGGCATAGCGGAGACCGCCTTGTCTGAGATCCGCCAGCGTCACCAGTCCGCTGCGCAGGGATCCGCGTGACGGAGGCTCGCCGTTTCCGGTGATCAGGTGAGCGGTCGTGAGTTCCTCGAGTGGCCCCAGGCGTTCGGCGAGCAGGTGTGCGATCAAGTCACCTGGTACTCCGCCATCGGTCATCGCCGGCACCACGGTCACACCGGCCCGCTCGGCCTCTGGACTGACAGTGTCGAAGATCCGCTGGAGGTAGAGCTGTTCCCCCGCAGTGTCGAGGTAGTGGCAACCGGCTTCGACGGCGGCGCGGACCACTGCCACTCCCGAGTTGGTGAACGGACCAGCGCAGTTGATCACCACGTCGACACCGCGGAAGGCCGCAGCGAGGGCGGTCGGATCGTCGGTAGCCGCCTGCCGCAGTTCGGTGTCCGGGACTCCGCTTGCTTTGGCGGCGTCCTGCAGTCGGGTGAGATCTCGACCGACCATGACCAGGTCGAGGTCCTGCCGGGCCAGCTCGGCGGTAACCAGTTTGCCTTGGTAGCCGTTGGCGCCGTACACAGCGATCGTCACAGCGAAACTCCTGTTCAGTGGATGGATGTTTCCACCGTAGGAGCGCCGGCTGAGACGGCCCAGCTGCTTGCGTCTCGGTTTCCTCAGCGATCGTCTTGCTGACCGCCTGGAACGAATACGCTGGCTGAATGGATGTGCTCAGCGACGCGATCACCGCGATCCGGACCGGGCGACCGCACTCCGGGCGGGTGGAGCGGCACGCGCCTTTCCATCGACTGTTCCCGCCGGCCCAGGGGGCCGGATTCCACGTCGTCCTGCAGGGCTCCTGCTGGCTGATCCGCCCCGATGACCCACCGCTACCGTTGGCTGCCGGCGACGTCGTCTTTCTCCCCCACGGCACGAGCCTGGCGCTGGCAGACAGCCCCTCCACACCGTTGACCGCCGAGCAGCCAAGCTCAGGGCCGGTGGGGGCGCCGACTGTCCTGCTGTGTGGCGCCTACTTGTTCGATCGAACGCGGTCACATCCGTTGCTCGGTGACCTTCCCGAGGTCATCTACCTGCCCGCCCGGATCGGACACCATCCAGCCTTGCGCACGGCGGTGGAGATGCTCGGTGCCGAGTTGGAACAACCCGGTGCAGGAACCGACGCCGTAGTACAGGCGCTTCTCGACCTGTTGTTGCTCCAGATGCTGCGGGCCTGGCTCCAGGAGCAGTCCGACAGTCGGGCCGGTACTGGGTGGGTGGCAGCGTTGAACGATCCGGCGATCGCAGCAGCCCTACACGCCATCCACAGCGACCTCGCCCGGCCGTGGACCGTGCACGACCTGGGCGCGGTGGCCGGGTTGTCCAGGGCAGCCTTCTCCCGCAGGTTCACCGCGCTCGTCGGCCGACCGCCGCTGACCTATCTGACCTGGTGGCGGATGACCATCGCCGGGCGTCTGCTCCGTGCCTCGGATGCGGCCTTGAGCGTGATCGCCCGTCAGGTTGGTTACGGCTCCGAGTTCGCGTTCGCGTCCGCCTTCAAGCGCGAGCACGGCGTGACCACCGGCCAGTACAGGCGAGCGGGTAGCTCATCGAGCCCGTCGGCTGTGTACCTGGAAGAGGATGAGGGCGGCTAGCAGGGCGCCCAGGGTGCCGAGGGCGAGGTCGCCGAGGGTGTCCGTGTACGCCGTTTGAAGTTCTTCCGAGTGACGGACGAACGCGTAGTACTCGCCCAGTTCCCAGATCACCGCGGCGGTGGCTCCGAATCCGAGGGCGACGAAGGTGGTGATACCGCGGGACAGAGTGCGGGGAACGAAGGCGATCAGCACGCCGGCTGTGAGCAGGCCCCACAGGATGAAGTGCATCGCGTCGTCCCACCAGCTGATCGTGTCGAACAGGTTCAGCCGGTTGCCGATCAGGTCGATCAACCAGGGCAGCGTTATCAGCAGATCCGCGGGCCAGGGGAAACGCTCGTGCAGCCGGCTCCTGGTGCGACCGTAGGCCCACCACCACAGCGGCAGCACCATCGCGCCGACGGGGTAGACGATCAGGCGTGCGGTCGACGCCTTGCCCTTGATCCCGCTCAGGTCCGGCCAGATCAATGCCGACAGCAACAACATGAACAACACGGCTTTGGCGCCGAGAGCAACGAACTGCAGCGCCCTGCGCCTGTTCTCAGTGGGCACCGTGGTGGCAACCATCGTCGTCATACCTCCAGTCCAACCCACCCGGGCGGTACTGCGCTTGAGTATGACTACGCAAAAGAAAGGCCCCCGGTTAGCGTCAGTGTGACGCAACCGGGGGCCTGATCGGTGGAAGGTGTCAGCTCACGCTGATCAGGTCGACGACGAAGATCAGGGTCTCGCCGGGCTTGATCGCGCCGCCCGCGCCGCGGTCGCCGTACCCGAGGTGGGGCGGGATGACCAGCTTGCGCCGGCCGCCCACCTTCATGCCCTGGACACCGGTGTCCCAGCCCTGGATGACCTGGCCGACGCCGAGCTGGAAGGCCAGCGGCGCGCCGCGGTTGTAGGAGGCGTCGAACTCCTCGCCGGTGGAGTGGGCCACGCCTACGTAGTGCACGTTCACGCGGGAGCCGGCCTTGGCCTCGGCGCCGTCGCCCTCGGTGATGTCGGTGATCTCCAGATCCGCCGGGGGCGGGCCGTCCGGAAAGTCGATCTCAGGCTTGTCAGTCATACCCCCAGCTAAGCAGATCCACAGAACCACGCCAGGCCCGGGGATCCTCAGCCGGCCAGGACCTCCCGCAGCTTCGCGGCGAACTCCGTCGGCTTACCGGGCATCCCGTACTCGTCCCCGAGGAACCCGCCGTGGTTGCTCGGGAAGGTCACCGGCGTGGTCCCGAGCCGCTCGGCAACCGCCTTCCCGCCGCGGCCGGCGAGCTGGGCCCCCGACTCCTCGCCGACGCCGATCACGATCCGGTCCTTCGCCTTCTCGAGCGCGTCGAAGTCCGGCTGGTACGACGTACAGCCGCGGATGTTCTGCCCCAGCAGGGCGTCATCGCGGGAACCGTCGTCCGTGGCCGGCAGGCCGAACATCGCCGGGTCCGGCGCGGGCTGGTCGGCGTAGTCGGATGGGATCTCGCCGTCGAAGCTGACGAGTGCGATGAACTTGGCCATCCCCGCGCCCAGGCCGTCGCGCTGGTAGGTCTGGTAGATGTCCTCGTTCGCAGCCATCGCGTTCTCGTGGTCCGGGAGGATGGTCCCCAGCGGAGGTTCGTGCGCGACCAGTTTGTGCACCAGATCGGGTCGCTGGGCGATCAGCGCGAGTGCGTTCACCGCGCCGCCGCTGCTCGCGAAGATCTCGACCGGACCTTGGTCGAGCGCCTCGATCAAGGCGGCCAGATCGCTCGCGTGGTCATTCGGGGACAACTCCCCGGACCCGTCGGACCGAACGCTGCGCTCCACCCCCCGAGGGTCGTACGTGACGACCGTCCGGTCGGTGAAGTTCGACGCCAGGGTCGGGAAGCCGCTCGCGCCCATCGGGGACCCGATGACCAGCAGTACCGGCTGGTCCCGCTCGACCAGGTCGCCCCTTACGTCGTATGTCAGGACCGCCCCGGGGACGTCCAAGGTGTGGGTGACAGGCTCCGGCATCACAGCTCCTCAAGTCCTAAACAGTCTGCTTTCACCGGGAGCCTAGACGCGCCGGCGGTCCCCGGACACCGTTGGACCTTCGTGGAGCTAGCGTCGGTCTCCATGGGGAAGAGACTCGCGATCCTGTCATCGGCCGCCGCGCTGCTACTCACGGTCGTCGCCAGTACTGCGCCAGCCGGCGCGGCGCGGGCGTCCGCAGTACAGGCTGAGGCTGAGAACTACGGGCAGTACTCGCTGATGTTCGAGAAGGCCGCCGGGCAGTACTGGGCGGGCGGGGCCGCGGCAGGTCAGTGGGCGTGGACGCCGCTGAGCGCAACCACCAGCGACATCTCCTGGGGCGACCCGGCAACCTGGCCGCCGAAGTCCGCCGAGCGCTTCATCCACGACGGCGACTGGGTCCTCCTCGACGGCTACAACGACGGCGCCGGCCGCCCACTGACCCAGATCCAGCGCGTCACCTCGGAAAAGCTCGGCGACGCCAACTGCGCAGGCATGAGCCCTATCCCGTCAGCCGGCGGCAAACAGCACTACGTGAAATGGAACATCCCCGCAACCGGCTACTGCCTAGACGCTGTGGGCACCATCAAACCCCCGAACGGCTCCACCACCGTCAACTTCCGCCACCTCCAAAAGTGGTCCCCACCCCACCCCTGCTCCAACACCTACTTCACCAACCAGACCTGCATAACCCAGTTCGAGCAATGGTGGGACGACAACCAGCACCCCTACGCCCTCCAACTACAACGCACCTTGGAGATCGCCCGCGGCCTAGGCCCCGCCTTCACCAACCACACCACAACCCCCATCACCTGGACCGCCAACGCCCGCTACTACTGGCACTACTGAAAACACACAACGTCCGAAGAACCTTGTGTCATAGCCCAAGGTTCTTCGGACGTTAGCGAGCAGAGGGCCTTTACGGCCAGCCGGCTTTGGGGGTGGGGGCTGGGGTTGTTAGGAGTTGGCCGGTTCGGGGGCCGGTGAGGAGGCGGGTGAGGTTGTCGTCGAAGGGCTCTTGCATGTGCCAGTCGGCGGTGAGGAGGAAGAGGGTACGGCCGTCGTCGCCGCCGAGGGCGCAGGCGAAGCAGGCCCGGTCGACCAGGACGGTGTCGAGGATCTCGCCGCCTTCGGCGATGCGTTGGCAGGCCGGATCGCCGCCCGCCCAGCTCGGTGCCCAGATGGCGCCGTCGGCGTCGATGGAGATGCCGTCGCCGGTGCGTGGGGCCCAGACCCGGCGGTTCGAGAGCGTGCCATCGGCGGCGATGTCGTACGCCGTGAGTTGGCTGGCGAACGACTCCACGACGACGAGGGTGGAGTCGTCGGGCGTCACCACCATGCCATTGGGGAAGGCGAGTTCGTCGGCGACCCGGCGTACCGAACCGTCGGGGGTGATCAGCAGGATGAAGCCGGGCCGTTCGCCGGCAGCCGGCTGGAAGTCGCAGCCGCCGTTGACGTAGATGTTGCCGCGCCCGTCGACGACGATCTCGTTGCAACTGGTATCGCTGAGATCCGCGTGCAGCGCGAGAGTGCCGTCGGGTTCCTGACGTAACAAGTCACCTTCCACGCCGGAGACCACGAGCAGGCGCCCGTCCGGCAGCCAGTCGATGGAGAACGGAATCGTGGTCGGGACTGTCGCCATCACCTCGCTCTTCCCGGCGGTGTCCACGGCGATGACTTCCTGCGTTCCCCAGTTCGAGAACCACAGGCGGCCGTCGTGCCACCGCGCCGACTCTCCGATCACGAGCCCGGTCAGTAGAACCTCTGGTGCGGACATGGAAACTCCTCCGTCTGTTGGACCTTGTCTTACCCCCTACACGAACCGCAGCGGCCTGGATCGACAACGACCGAAAAACAATCTGGGCTCCGGTGTGCACTAGGCTCGTGCGACGTGAAGGTTCTAGTCATCGGCACTGGCGGCCGTGAGCATGCACTGGTCTGGGCGCTCAGCCAGGACCCGGGAGTCGAGCAGGTCGTCGCTGCACCGGGGAACCCTGGGATCGCGACCTTGCAGCCGGCGTACGACGGGCAAACGATCGTTTGCCGTCCGGTGGACATGGCGGATCACGATGCGGTGGTCGCGTTGGCGGTCGAGTTCGGCGCCGAGCTGGTGGTCATCGGACCCGAGGCGCCGCTGGTCGCCGGGCTGGCCGATCCGTTGCGTGATGCCGGTATCGCCGTGTTCGGTCCGTCGAAGGAGGCGGCCCAGATCGAGGGGTCGAAGGCCTTCGCCAAGGACGTGATGGCTGCCGCGAGTGTCCCGACCGGTCGCGCCTACGTCTGTACTACGCCGGAACAGGCCGCCGAGGCGATCGATGCCTTCGGCCCCCCTTATGTGGTCAAGGACGATGCGCTTGCCGCAGGCAAGGGAGTTGTCGTCACCTCGGACCGCGCGGAAGCGTTGGAGCACGCGGCCGGCTGCGAGCAGGTACTGATCGAGGAGTTCCTGGACGGGCCCGAGGTGTCGCTGTTCGCGATCACCGACGGTCGGACGGTGCTGCCGATGCAGCCCGCGCAGGACTTCAAACGCCTTGGTGACAACGACGAAGGCCCCAATACGGGCGGCATGGGCGCGTACACTCCGTTGCCCTGGGCACCGGAAGGCCTGGTCGAGGAGATCACCGAAAACGTCCTGCAGCCGACCATCGACGAGCTGCGCAAGCGCGGTACGCCGTTCAGCGGCCTCCTGTACGCCGGACTCGCACTGACCTCCCGTGGTGTCCGGGTGATCGAGTTCAACTGCCGCTTCGGTGATCCCGAGACGCAGGCGTTGCTCCCGCTCCTCAAGACCCCGCTCGGCGCACTCCTGTACGCCGCGGCCACGGGCAAACTGGATAGCCGGGAGCCCCTCAGCTGGAAGACCGGCTCGGCCGTCGCCGTCGTGGTCGCCTCGAAGCGGTACCCGGCCAACCCCCGCACCGGGGACCCGATCACCGGCATCGACCAGGCCGAGGCAGGCGGCGTCCGCGTCTTCCACGCCGGCACTGCGCTCGAAAACGGCGAACTGGTCACCGCAGGCGGCCGCGTCCTCGCAGTCACCGCCACCGGCAAGGACCTCGACGAGGCCCGCCAACGCGCCTACGCCGGCATCGCCCAGATCCGCATCAAGGGCTCCCAACACCGCACCGACATCGCCTTGAAAGCGGCCCGCGGCGAAGTCACCGTCTGACCCACCGCTTACGTCCGAAGAACTGGAGGGCCTGCCCCGCGGTTCTTCGGACGCAAGGGTGTGTTCGGAGCTACCCGCGGAGGGCGGAATTCCGGCGAGCAGGGACAATGGGGGGGTGTCGAAACCCAGTAAGCCCAGGATTCCCAATGTTCTTGCTGCGCGCTATGCCAGTTTGTCGATGGCTCAGTTGTGGTCGCCGGAGTACAAGATCGTGCTCGAGCGACAGCTGTGGCTGGCGGTGCTGAGTGCGCAGAAGGACTTCGGGGTGGCGGTGCCGGACGGGGTGATCGAGGACTACCAGCGGGTGCTGAACGACGTCGACCTGGAGTCGATCGCGGCGCGGGAGCGGGTCACGCGGCATGACGTGAAGGCTCGGATCGAGGAGTTCAACGCTCTCGCCGGGCACGAGCACGTGCACAAGGGGATGACGAGTCGCGACCTGACCGAGAACGTCGAGCAACTCCAGATCCGCGCGAGCCTCGAACTGGTCCGCGATCGCGCGGTGGCGACCGTAGTCCAGCTGGGCCAGAAGGCGGCGGAGAACGCGGCGCTGGTGATGACGGGCCGCTCACATAACGTCGCGGCCCAGGCGACCACGCTCGGCAAGCGGTTCGCGTCGGCGGCGGATGAGTTGCTGGTCGCGATCACCCGGCTGGAGGAGCTGATCGCGCGGTACCCGCTGCGCGGCATCAAGGGCCCGGTCGGTACTTCGCAGGACATGCTCGACCTGTTCGGCGGCAACGAGAAGCTGCTCGCCGGGCTCGAGGCGGAAGTGGCTCAGCACCTCGGGTTCAACCGGGTGCTGACCAGCGTCGGCCAGATCTACCCGCGCTCGCTCGACTACGAGGTCGTCTCCGCGCTGGTCCAACTGGCGGCGGGTCCGTCCAGTCTGGCGATCACGATCCGGCTGATGGCCGGCAACGAGCTGGTGACCGAGGGCTTCAAGGAGGGCCAGGTCGGTTCGTCGGCGATGCCGCACAAGATGAACACCCGGTCCTGTGAGCGGGTGAACGGCCTGGCGGTGATCCTGCGTGGTTACGCCTCGATGGCAGGCGAGCTCGCAGGGAGCCAGTGGAACGAGGGCGACGTCTTCTGTTCCGTCGTACGGCGGGTCGCCCTGCCCGACGCATTCTTCGCGCTGGACGGACTGTTCGAGACGTTCTTGACGGTGCTGGACGAGTTCGGCGTGTACCCGGCCGTGATCGACCGCGAGCTGGAGCGGTACCTGCCGTTCCTCACCACCACCAAGGTGCTGATGGCGGCGGTGAAGAACGGCGTCGGCCGGGAGACCGCGCACGAGGTGATCAAGGAGCACGCGGTCGCGATGGCGCTGGACCTGCGCAAGGGATCGACGGAGAACGACCTGTTCCGCCGGCTCGGCGACGACGGCCGGCTCGGGCTGACCGAACAGCAGATCGTCGGGATCGTGGGGGAGCCGCTGTCGTTCACCGGCGCGGCCGTTGCCCAGGTGAACGCGGTGGTTGCCAAGATCGACCAGCTCGCCAAGCGCTACCCCGAGGCCGCTGCCTACACGCCGGGTGACATCCTCTAGCTCGTGTTCGAACCACTCACCTGGGCGCTCGTCGCGCTCGCGCTGGCCGCAATGGTCTACGCGGCCGTGCTGACTGCCCTGGATCGTCGGATCAACTGGACGTTGCTGGGTGCCCTCGGTGTCATCGAGCTGGTGTTGCTGGCCCAGCTCGTGGTCGGGATCGTCCAGTTGGTGAACACGGACCAGAACGTGTCCGGTGTGCTTTTCATCGGCTACCTGATCGGCTCGCTGATCGTGCTGCCGCTGGGTGCACTGTGGGCGCTGGCGGAGAGCAGCCGGTGGGGCGCGGGTGCTTTGGCGGTTGCCTGCCTGGTGATCCCGGTGCTCGAGCTGCGGATGTACGAGATCTGGACCGCCTGAGGTGGCCGACCCCAGCCCGAACGGCCCCAGCGCGACCAGGCATGACCCCAGCGCGACCAGGCACGGGCCTGGCCGGATCTTGATCCTGGTGTACGGGATCTTCGCGTTGTCGGCGACCGCGCGCGCCGGAGTACAGATCGCGACGCAGTTCTCCGAGGCGCCGATCGCCTACCTGCTGTCGGCCCTTGCCGCGGTCATCTATTGCGCTGCCACGTTCGCCCTGGCCCGGGCGACCTGGTTCTCCCGCCGGGTGGCGACGGTGGCGATCCTGATCGAGCTCGTCGGCGTCGTCGGGATCGGGGCGTTCAGCTACGCGGTCCCGGACGACTTCCCGCAGGCGACTGTCTGGTCCCACTTCGGCCAGGGCTACGGATTCGTCCCGCTGGTCCTGCCGATCCTCGGTCTGCTCTGGCTACGCCGTACCAGCTGAAGTACGCCGGCTAGTCACGCTCCGCAACTGCCAGGGAACTCCCAGGTCAGCGGAGGGGTTGCCTCAGGTTCGCCGGAGAGCATCGGAGGCATGCAGAACACAGGTCGTCCTCGGGTCGAGATCGTCGTGCCCGTGCGCAATGAGGAAAACGACCTCGGCCCGAATATCCGGCGGCTCCGGTACTTCCTGGACACTGCCTTCCCTTTTGACGCCGAGGTCTGCATCGCCGACAACGGCAGTACCGATGCCACGTTCGAGATCGGCACCCTGCTCTCGACCGAACTGCCCGGCGTCCGGATCGTCCGGATCGACCTCCCCGGCCGGGGCCGGGCGCTGAAACAGGTCTGGTCCGAGAGCCGTGCCGACGTGCTGGCCTACATGGACGTTGACTTGTCGACAAACCTGAACGCGCTGCTGCCGTTGGTGGCGCCGCTGATGGCCGGCCACAGTGACGTTGCCATCGGCACCCGGCTCGTGCACGGCTCCCGGGTGGTCCGGCGGCCGAAGCGGGAGTTCATCTCGCGCACCTACAACCTGTTGCTGCGGGCAACCTTGGGGACCCGCTTCTCGGACGCGCAGTGCGGGTTCAAGGCGATCCGCGCGGACGTGGCCCATCAGCTGCTGCCGTTGGTGGAGGACACCAGTTGGTTCTTCGACACCGAACTGCTGGTGCTGGCCGAGCGGGCGGGGCTGCGGATCCACGAGGTCCCGGTGGACTGGATCGACGATCTCGACTCGCGGGTGGCGATCGCCAAGACCGTCACCGACGACCTGCGCGGGATCCTCCGGCTCAGCCGGACCGCCAGCAGTCTCCCGCTCGAGGGCGTCCGGGAGGCGTTTGGCCGGCCACGCATCGCAGATCCCCGTACGGCGCTGGCCGCGCGGATCCTGCGGTTCGCCTTCGTCGGCGTGATCAGCACCCTCGCCTACATCCTGCTCTATCTCGTACTGCGGCAAGCGATGCCGGCCCAGTTCGCGAACCTGCTGGCCCTGCTGATCACGGCTGTCGGCAACACCGCGCTGAACCGCCGGATCACCTTCGGCGTCCGCGGCGTGGAGAACCGCACCCGTCACCATTTGCGCGGGCTGCTCACGTTCTTCATCGGCTGGAGCCTGACGGCCTCGTCGTTGTGGCTGTTGCACACGGCCGTCGCGGCGCCGGCGCAATCGGTCGAGATCATCGTGCTGACGGCCGCGAACCTGGCCGCGACGGTGGTCCGCTTCAGCCTCTTCCAGGCCTGGGTCTTCGACGATGAGGCACCCACATTGCCCACCTTCGAACCCCCGGCGGTTCTCGACAACTCGCGGAGCAATTGATGAGCACACTGACCGATCCGAGATCCGTCCCCGGCGGGAGTCACGCCGCCGACCGACGAGCGGGGCCACGTGCGCTTGTCTCGGCGTACGCGATCACTCGCGACAGATCCCTGTTCGGCGGCCTGTTGCTGCTGACCCTGATCGCCTACCTGTGGGGCCTGTCCAAGAACGGCTACGCCAACGAGTACTACGCGATGGCGGTGCAAGCGGGCTCCACCAGTTGGAAGGCGTGGTTCTTCGGCTCGCTGGATGCCTCGAACTTCATCACGGTGGACAAGACCCCGGCCTCGCTG
>NZ_DASRXP010000689.1:0-3701 GCF_035687465.1 Kribbella sp. | reverse complement strand
CCCTGCCTCGAACCGGAGGTAACCGACCACTCGCGGGGGTACCCCCGGTTAGGGATTGGGTCAGATGCAGACGGCGCCTTGGGAGGCGGAGCCGACCAGGCGGGTGTATTTGCCGAGGACGCCCTTGGTGATGGCTGGGGTCTTCGGGGTCCAGCCCTCGCGGCGACGCTCTAGTTCGTCGGCATCCACGTGCAGGTCGAGGGTGCGGTTCTTGACGTCGAGGGTGATGCGGTCGCCGTCGCGGACGAAGGCAATGGGACCACCGTCCGCCGCTTCCGGGGCGACGTGGCCGACGCAGAGACCCGTAGTACCGCCTGAGAAGCGTCCGTCGGTGAGCAGGAGGACGTCTTTTCCGAGTCCAGCGCCCTTGATCGCGCCAGTGACAGCGAGCATCTCGCGCATACCCGGGCCGCCCTTCGGGCCTTCGTAGCGGATCACCACCACGTCGCCGGCCTTCATTGAGCCGTCCTCGACGGCGTCCATCGCACCGCGTTCGCCATCGAACACCCGGGCGGTCCCCTCGAAGACGTCCGAGTCGAACCCGGCGCTCTTCACCACGGCACCATCCGGCGCCAGCGAGCCGTGCAGGATGGTGATCCCGCCGGTTCCGTGGATCGGCTTGTCGAGGGCGCGGATGATCACGCCGTCGACGTCCGGCGGGGCGATGTCGGCCAGGTTCTCCGCCATCGTCTTGCCCGTCACAGTCAGGCAGTCGCCGTGCAGCAGACCGGCGTCGAGCAGGGCACGCATGACCACCGGGATCCCGCCGACGCGGTCGACGTCCGTCATCACGTAGCGGCCGAACGGCTTGAGGTCGCCGAGGTGCGGGACTTTGTCACCGATCCGGTTGAAGTCGTCCAGCTTGAGCTCGACCTCCGCCTCGCGGGCGATGGCGAGCAGGTGCAGTACTGCGTTGGTGGAACCGCCGAGCGCCATCACCACGGCGATCGCGTTCTCGAAGGCTTCCTTGGTGAGGATCTGCCGGGCGGTGATGCCCTTGGCCAGCAGGTTCACCACTGCCTCACCGGACTTGCGGGCGAACCCGTCGCGACGGCGGTCCACGGCCGGCGGTGCGGCCGAGCCCGGGAGGGACATGCCGAGCGCCTCTGCCGCACTCGCCATGGTGTTGGCCGTGTACATGCCACCGCAGGCACCTTCGCCGGGGCAGATCGCGCGCTCCACCGCGGCCACGTCTTCCCGGCTGATCAGGCCGCGGGCGCAGGCGCCGACTGCCTCGAAGGCATCGATGATGGTGACGTCCTTGTCACCGAGTTTGCCGGGCATGATCGAACCGGCGTACAGGAAGACCGAGGCGAGGTCGAGGCGGGCGGCGGCCATCAGCATGCCGGGGAGTGATTTGTCGCATCCGGCCAGCAGTACTGAGCCGTCGAGGCGCTCGGCCTCCATCACGGTCTCCACGGAATCGGCGATGATCTCGCGGCTCACCAGGGAGTAGTGCATGCCGACGTGGCCCATGGAGATGCCGTCGGACACGCTGATGGTGCCGAACTCGAGCGGGTACCCACTGGCCGCGTGCACCCCGTCCTTGACCGCCTTCGCCAGCCGGTCGAGCGACAGGTTGCAGGGGGTGATCTCGTTCCAGCTCGACGCCACGCCGATCTGCGGCTTGACCCAGTCGTCGTCACCCATCCCGACCGCACGGAGCATCCCCCGCGAGGCGGTCGCCTCGAGCCCATCGGTCACCGTCCGGCTCCGCGGCTTGATATCCGGCCCGCTCTGCATCTGCTCTGTATCCGTGGACATGGACCTCACTGTATGACCGTTCGGTCGCGCGACATCACCTCGGCTGCGGCCTGTCAGTGAGCCGGTTCGACGGGCTTGGGTTCGCGGGCCGGGGGTGTCGGTACGGCGATGGGGCCCTCGAGCTGGATGTCGGGGATGATCCGGTCCAGCCAGCCGGGTAGCCACCACGCGCGGTCGCCGAGCAAGGTCATGACCGACGGCACCAGCACCATCCGCACCACGCTGGCATCGATCAGCACCGCGACCGCCATTCCTACCGCCAGCATCTTCACGGTCGGGTCGTCGGCGAGTACGAAGCTGAGGAAGACCGCGATCATGATCGCGGCCGCGGTAGTGATCACCCGCGCGGTCGCGCCGATCCCGATCGCGACGGCGCGATGGCTGTCCCTGGTCGCGATCCAGGCCTCGTGCACCCGGGACAGCAAGAAGACCTCGTAGTCCATCGACAGCCCGAACACGATGGCGAACATCAGCATCGGCACGAAGGACGGGATCGGGACCTTCTCATCGATTCCGACCAGGGAAGATCCCCAGCCCCATTGGAAGACGGCGACGATGACACCGTAGGCCGCCCCGACGGACAACAGGTTGAGTACCGCAGCCTTGATCCCGATCACGAGTGACCGGAACGCCACTGCGAGCAGGACGAGTGCCAGCAGCACCACGGCGCCGATCAGCCACAGCATCCGGCCGGCGACCTTCTCGGTGAAGTCGACGTATCCGGCGGTGGTACCGACCACGTAGGTCGTCTCGCTCTGCCCCGCCAGCACGTCGTTGCGGATCCGGTTGACCAGATCCTCGGTCTCGGCCGACGACGGCGAGGTGGTCGGGACGACGGTGATCACCGCCGTCGTACCGGCGCTGTTCGTCTTGGCCGGCTGCACGGCGGCGACCCCCGCGGTCTTCTGCAGGGTGGACGAGAGGTTGGTCAACAGGGTCTGCTTGTCGGTCGAGCTCTGGTCCGGCAGCGCCACGACGACGGTCAGCGGACCGTTGGCGCCAGGGCCGAAGCCGGCAGCGACCAGGTCGTAGGCCTTCCGGCTCGAATCGCCGGGCGGGTCGGTGCCGGCGTCGAGCTGGCCCAGGTTCATCGACAACAGCGGGATCGCGAGGACCAGCAGTACCAGTGTGGCGAGGATGCCGTACGGCCACGGCCGGTCGCTGACCCGGCGTCCCCAGCGCGCGAAGGCGCTCTGCTCGTGCTTGGCGTCACGCAGCTCGCGTTCTTCTGCCCTGTGCGCCGTCACGGCTTCCGGATCCGCCAGCTCGGCCTCCTGCCGGCGTTCCGCCACGACGTGCTGCCGGTCCTTGCTGTTCAGGACCAGCAGCTTCGCCAGGCCGAGCAGGGCCGGGATGAGTGTCAGCGCGGCGAGCACGGTGACCGCGACAACGATGGCCGACGACAGACCGAGCGCGCCGACGAAAGGCACGCCCGAGACGTACAGCCCGAGGATCGCGATCACCACGGTTCCGCCGGCCACCAGGATCGCCGCGCCGGACGTCGACTCCGCCTGCCCGACCGACTCCTCGACCGCCATGCCGTTGTCCAGTTGCTCACGGTGCCGGGACACCAGGAAGAGCCCGTAGTCGATCGCGACGCCGAGCCCGAGCAGGGTGGCGACGGTCGGGGCCGAGACCGGGAAGTCCTTGACGGCAGCGAGCAGTCCCAGGACGGCGAGTCCGCCGCCCACGCTGAAGACCGCGGACACCAACGGCAGTCCGGCCGCCACGACGGAGCGGAACATCAGGAACAGCAGGATCAGCGCCAACACGAGGCCGATCGCCTCCGAGGGCAGGTCGTCCGCCTGCTTCCCGATCTGGCCGGTACCGCCGCCGTACTCCACCTCGAGCCCGGCGGCTCGGGCCGGCTGGACCGCGGCGTCCAGAGAGGTCAGGTAGTCGCTGTCCAGCGAAGCCGGGACCACCGAGAAGGAGAC
>NZ_DASRXP010000688.1:0-7688 GCF_035687465.1 Kribbella sp. | reverse complement strand
CACGACCACCAAGTGGTACGTACTGGGCCGATGGACCAGCGGTGACGACACCACCGCCGGCGACATCCACCGTGCCTCCGTCCCGAGCCAGGGCGACACCAACGGCTCCGTTGCCGTCGACACCTTCGTCGCCGGGACCGGACGATCCCTGAGCAGCTGGCAGCTGAAGGTGACGCTCTATCGCCTCACCGGTTCCACCCAGACACCGGTGGTGCGCTCGGTCGGCGCGATGGCATCACACCTGCCGGCCGCGAAGAAGGTCGCCGCAAGCCCGGTGGGCCCCGCGGAGAACCAGGTGCTCGACGTCCCGACGTACTCGCAAGAGACGCATATCGGCCACTACCCGCAGTGGGACGGCGGTGGCGAGGCCTGGTGCTCGGCAACATCCACGGCGATGGTGCTCGACTACTACGGCGCCGGGCCGACCGCGGCAGAGACCGCCTGGGTGGATCCGGCCGACGCCGACCCGCAGGTGGACCACAGTGCTCGCTCCGTCTTCGACTACGCCTACGACGGCGCGGGCAACTGGCCGTTCAACACCGCGTACGCCGGTACGCGCGGGCTGGACGCCTTCGTCACCAGGCTGCGGTCGCTCACCGAGGCCGAGCAGTTCATCGACGCCGGGATCCCGCTGATCGCTTCCCTGTCCTTCAAGAAGGAAGAACTACCCGGAGCGGGCTACGGAACCAACGGCCATCTGATGGTGATCGTCGGCTTCGATGCAGCAGGCAACGTGGTGGTCAACGACCCGGCCTCGCACCTGATCGCCAGCAACGACCAGGTCCGCACCACATACGACCGCCAAGCCTTCGAGAACGCCTGGGTCCCGCACTCGGGCGGCCTCGTCTACGTCATCCATCCGAGCACCACCCCACTCCCACCAGTCGGCTCCCAAGCCAACTGGTAAGACACCGGACCGCCCGCATGCCGGGGGCGGCGTACGGGCGGTCCGGGCTACAAACCAGCTAGCGGGTGAAGAGCGCGCCGGTGAGGTTGGTGGTGAGGTTGCGGAGGGAGTCCGGGAGGTACTGGAGGTGCCAGCCTCGGGGGCCGCGGTACCAGTGGAAGCCTTCGTCCTCGTCGTCGCTGGCGTCGGTTGCGACGAGTGCGTCGATCCAGCGTTCTGAGCCGCCAAGGACCACCGCGTACGGGAGGGCTCGGGAGCACAGCTCGGCGTGCTGGTCGGTGGGGAGTTCGCTGACGTCCATCTCGAGCAGTTCGCCGCGGATCGCCGCGACCTGACCGAGGACGCGGCCGGCGGCGGGGGCCTTGGCCGGCATGTGGCGGCCGATCACGATCAGGCCGATGCCGACAGCGGTGACCGCGAGGCCGAGCAGACCCCAACTGCTGAAGAGGGCGAGTACGACGGTCAGGATGACGCCGACCGCGGTGACCCCGATGCCGATCGTGGCCCAGAGCGAGCGGGTCCGGTCGGGTCGTTCGGTGAACCAGCCGCGCTTGACGACACCGTCGTACAGGGCGTCCTGGACCTCGCCGAGGTTGGCGCGGACCTGCTTGCCGAGCTCGGAGACGAGCACCGAGTCGGTGTCGCCGAAGATCGCGCGGACCAGGACGTTCTCGTAGCGCTGCAGTTCCTCGGCCGGGGCGTTCGCGATCCGCTTGAGCTCCCAGTCGGGCCGCGAGTACTCGGTGTCGTGCTCGAGTTCGGTGATGCTGATGTGGCCGCGGACGGCCAGATCGATGATGGTCGCGGTCACGTCGACCGGGTCGATCCGCTCGTCGATCAGGGTGCCGACCTCACCGGGCCGCAGCCCGGCCGGCGGAGTGAAGTCGATCCGGGCATCCTGCCCGAGGCTGAAAAGAGACGCCGGTACTACGCGACGCGGGTCGACCTGGTCCCGGCCGCGCAGGCGGTACAGGACCAGCAGGGCGACAGCGCCGAGTAGGAGCACGAGCAACGCGGTGATCAGCTGCGCGGTGTCGGTCGAGAAGGACCGCTTCAACGACTTGCGGTACTCGACGATCGAGTTCGCGGCGATCTCGCCGTCGGGGAAGCCGACCGTCATCCGGACCGTGTTGCCGGGCGGCAGGCCCTGTTGCTGGAAGGTCGGGCCGGCCGTCTCGCCGATCTGGGCCAGCGTGCACGGGGTGTTGCTGTCGGGCGCGCCGGCGAAGCAGGAGACGTGCGAGACCTCAGGCGTGCTGTAGGTGATGTTCGCGTCCTGGATCGTCAGCCCGAGCCCGGTCAGCGGCGCGAACCGCACCTCGGTGCCGTTCAGGGTCTTGGCGACCGCGCCGCGCACGGTGTAGGTGAAGTCCAGCTGGGTGACCCCGGCGACGTCCGCGACCGCGATCGAGGTGATGTCCCCGTCAGTGGTCTGCTCGGACTTCAACACCCCGTCGCCGGCCTTGACCTGCAGATCCTCGATCTTCTGCACGTGGTCGACGTCGTCCTGCAGGTGGTCGCGAGTCACCAGGAACCGGGTGAACGTCCCGGTCACGTTGCTCAGCTTCCACGTCTCGGACACCTTGAGCAGACCGTCGCGGTCCACCCGGATCTCGCTGTCGTAGTTGGTGACCACTGGGTCGGCAGTGGCCGATCCGGCCGTCGCACCGGCGTGCACGCCGGTCAGGGCCAGGAAGCCGAGGGCACACAGGGATACCCCGAGGAGACGTAGACGCATCGCCCAATCACACCGTATCGAGAGGGTTAGGTTGGATCGGCCCGCGCCACCGGGCCCCTGCCCGCGGCCGGGAGGCCGCGGCAGGTCTTACTGGGTCGTTATCACGGGGCACCTTACCGTTACTCATGCCGAGCGCAACGATCGCGAGCGCCACGCGCATCGTCTGGCCGGGTACGCCGGACCTCCGCTACCGTCAGACACCGCGCGGCCGCGCCCCAGGCCTCGTACGACGTCCGCCGGCGGGGCAGTGGAGAGTGCGTGTCAGACAACCAATGGGGACCCCCGGGCCAGTACCCGCAACAGCCTCCGCCCGGCCAGTACCCATCGGGACAGGTGCCGCCCGGTGGACAGGTGCCGCCGCCTGGGCCGTTGGCGCCTCAGCCGTGGCAGCCACAGCCCTGGCAACCGCAGTACGGGGTGCAGCCGATGCAGCAACTGCCGCACGGGCTCGGCTGGGGTATGCCGCCTGGTGGTCCGCCGCCGAAGAAGAGCAAGGCAGCCTGGATCGCGGTGCCGATCATCGTCGTCCTGGCGGGCATCGTGGTGCTCTGGATCGTCGGCGTGGTGGCCAAGCAGAACCGGCTGAGCGACTACTCCGGCCCGGAACCGAGCTCCTCGTCGACCGCGAGCCCGTCGTACGAGCCGAGCGCCGAGCCCTCGCCGGTCGGGCCGGCCACGTCCAGGCCGCCCACCAGCAAGCCGGTGGTGAAGCCGACCGCGTCGCGCACCTCCAACCCGCCTGAGCCGAGGCGGGGCCCGACGGACTACGAGGTCGTCAGCCGCAGCGCGCTCTACCGGGTCGGCACCATGCCGGCGACGGGCTGCAAGGAGTCCAAGGCCCGGCCGTCCAACACCGCGGGCGCCAGGGCGAACTACGCCCAGCTGAAGGCCTGCCTCGGCCGCGCCTGGCCGGCCTTGGTCCAGCGGTCCGGGAACCAGTTCCGCCAGCCGACCGTGCTGACGTTCACCGGCCGCGTGATGTCCCCCTGCGGCTCGATGACCGACACCGGGCCGCCGTTCTACTGCGGCAGCAACGAGACCATCTACATGAACCTGCGCGAGGACATCGGCAACTACAACCAGTATCCGCAGAGCTCGGCGAAGGTCTGGGCCCGGATGTGGATGCTGCACCAGTTCGCGCACGAGTACGGGCACCACGTCCAGAACCTGACCGGCGTCCTCAAGGCCAACCACGACCTCCGGTACGACGCTCCGACCCGTGCCGCCGAGCTGGAACTCACCCGGCGACTCGAGCTCCAGGCCTCCTGCTTCAGCGACGTGTTCATCGGCGCGAACAAGGCCAGCTACCCCGTCACCGGAGCGGCGCTGCGGGAGTGGAGGTGGCTGATCGTGCACGTCACGGACAACGCCAACGACCACGGCGACGCCAACAACCACCAGTACTGGGCCACCCGCGGGTTCAACAGCCGCAATCCGGCGGCGTGCAATACCTTCACGGCACCGTCCGCGCGGGTGACATAGTCACCTGCAGCACACCCACATACAGACGCGGACCGGTTCTGATGGTTAGCCTGGTCGTCGGATCACGCCCTGTGTCCGGGGGGATGAGGAACAACCGTGCCGAACCGAGACTGGAGCGAACCGTCAGGTCCGCCGCCGGGCGCGCTGCCCGACGGCGCCATACCCATGTACGGAAACCACCCGCTGCCCGGTGCTCCGGGGGGCGGGCCGCCGCTTCCCGCGGTCGGCTGGGGACCCGAGCTCGGGGTCGGTGAGGGGTACCACTTCCAGCACGGAGGTCCGCCGCGCAGGCGTAGGTCCGGCCTGACCATCAGCCTGGTCCTGCTCGGGCTCGTGGCCGTGGGCCTGCTCGTTACCGCCCTTGCGCTCCGCGAGGGCGATTCCCCGGCTGTGGCGCCCAGTCCCAGCCTGGCGCCGACCCAGACTGACGACAGCCCTGCCTCGCCCGGAACCCAGGACGGCGCCGCGTCGTCGCAGGACAGTGCGAAAATCGTCTCGGCCGACGCCTTCTACGCCACCGGTGTGCTGCGCTCGGTCAACTGCCGTGAGCCGCAGGTCGCCTTGACCAGCCAGGCGGCGGTGCGGACGTACTACGGGAACCTGGTCGGCTGCCTGAACCGCGCCTGGGCCCCGAAGGTCGCGGCCGCTCAGGACGCCTTCAAGCCACCGCGCGTGGTGTTCTGGGCCGGCAGCGTCCAGTCGCCCTGCACCAGCGGCTCGCCGGTGTCGTTCTACTGTCCCGCGAACCAGACGCTGTATCTCCAGTTCGACGACGACATCAAGCTGTGGAACCGCTCCGCCGACAGCACCAACCGGGCGTTCGCGCGGATGTGGGTCACGTACACGGCCGGGCACGAGTTCGGTCACCACCTCCAGCAGGTCACCGGCATCCTGTCCGCTGCCACCCGGCTCGAGTACGATGCGCCGGACCGCGAGGCGCGGCTGGAGCTGAGCCGGCGGATCGAGCTGCAGGCGTCCTGCCTGGGCACCTCGTTCATGGGGGCGAACAAGATCTCGTACGGCATCACCGGTCTGGACCTGACTGTCTACCGCCGGTACGTCGAGGCGCAGACCGGGGATGAGAACAACCGCGCCGGACCGCGGGATCACGGTGCCCGGGCCAGTCATCAGTACTGGACCGCGCTCGGCTTCAACACGCTCGACAGCAGTAAGTGCAACACGTTCACGGCTTCGGCCAGCAAGGTCTCGTGAGGAGTATCGATGTCGGAGAACTGGAATCCACCCCCTCGGGACCCGTCAGAGCCGGAGGGCGAGCAGCCCGACGGCCGCGAGGGCGCACCCCGCGAGGATGGCCAGTCGCCCCTGTGGTGGACCGAGTCGGCCGAAAAGCCCCAGGAATACCTCCAGCCCGGCCCACCCGGCCCCGTCCCCCCCGGCGCCCTCCCGGGCCAAACCCCGCCGCCCCAACCCCCGGCAGCGCAACCCCCGGCTGCACAGAACCCAGCCGGTCAGACGCCATCCGGCAACACACCTCCTGGTCAGGACCCACCGGCCGAGACCCCCTCCGGCTGGAACTTCCCGCCCTACGGCCAGCCCGGCACCCCGCCTAACCGCCCGGACCGCCCCCGCGGCCAGCACGCGGCCCCACCCCCCACGAACCCCCGCCACGGCGAGGGCGGCGGGACGCAG
This sequence comes from Kribbella sp., assembly GCF_035687465.1. Classification (NCBI taxonomy): domain Bacteria; kingdom Bacillati; phylum Actinomycetota; class Actinomycetes; order Propionibacteriales; family Kribbellaceae; genus Kribbella; species Kribbella sp. The sequence continues at coordinate 1,911 of NZ_DASRXP010000688.1, read as the reverse complement.
ACCGGTGCCGGATCGCGCGGCGCTGGCGCACTGAGCGGCGGCCGTCCCGGACCGCAGAGCGGTGCCGAGCAGCAGGGTGGGGTTGGGTCTCAGAGTGGGACTGGGTGGCATCGGGTTGGTGGGGCTCAGGGTGGGCCGAACAATCCGTGGGCGGCTGCGGCTGCGCCGACGTCAGGTGCGGCTGGGCCTTACCCGCCTCAGCAGGGTGGGTATGTACCGCCCGGACAGCAGGGTCGTGGCTATCAGCCGCCTCAGCAGCAGCCTGGACCGGCTTGGCAGTACCCGCCGATCCCGATTCCGCAGCCCCCGGGCGGCGGTCGGCGGCGGAAGCCGCGACGTACCCCCAAGGGCTTGTTGATCGGCCTGGTCGTGCTCGCCGTGCTGGTAGTCGGCTCTGGCGTCACCTTCGCCCTGCGCAACGGCGGCGACGACCCCGCGACAGTCCCCGCCGCAGTGGACACACCGTCGGAGACTCCATCAGAGACCCCCACGCCGACCGCGACGCCCACCCCCACACCGACGCCCAAGCCGAAGCCGACTGTGAAGCCGAAGCCCAAGCCGCGCACGCCCACGCCGTACGAGATTGTGGCCAAGAACAAGGTGTACTCCGCCGGTGTGCTGCAGGCGTCCCGCTGCACCGAACCGCCGTACCGGCCGACCACGTTCGCCGCGACCAAGGCGTACTACAACCGCATGCTGCCCTGCCTGAACAGGACCTGGTGGCTCGCGATGGCGAAGGTCGGGCTGCCGTTCCGGGCGCCGCACGTGATCGTCTACGCCAACACCGTGAAGACGCCCTGCGGCACGGAGCGCGGCACCCGCGGCTTCTACTGCAGCGCCAACGAGGCGATCTACATGCCGTTCAACGTGGACTACAAGAACTACAAGATCAACCCGATGTACACCCGCGCGTGGATGCTGAACACCTTCGCGCACGAGTACGGCCACCACGTGCAGCAACTGTCCGGCATCTTCCAGGCGTCGTTCGCCCGGCAGGCCACCATGGCCGACCCGAACCTGCGACTGCTGGAAAGCCGCCGGCGCGAACTACAGGCGTCCTGTTTCGGCTCGGCCTACCTCGGTGCGAACGCCGCCTTCATCCCGATGCGCGGTGACCTGCTGACCAACTGGAAGTTCGCGGTCGCCAACGCCGGTGACGAGTTCTCCCCGACGAAGATCCGCGACCACGGCTCGAAGACGAACCACAACCTGTGGTCGACGAGAGGGTTCAACAACAGGAACCCGGTCTTCTGCAACACCTTCAGCACGTTCCCGCAGTACACCAGCTGACCGAGCAGTGAGAAGCCCCGGTTGGGGCTTCTCACTGCTTCAGAACAGCCGCCGCGCGGTGGTCAGCGAGCCACCGAAGGCGGTGACGAAGTTCGACAGCGACTCACCGATGTCCGCGAGATGCCAGTTCTCCGGACCGGTGTACCAGCCGATCCCGGCGTCGGGGTCGTCGTCGTCATCGGTCGCCGCGATCTCCAGCGCCCACTTCTCGGTCAGCCCCAGCACTGCGGCATACGGCAGGCACCGGGAGGCGAACTCGAGCCGGTGACTCTGCGGCAGATCCGACGAGGTCTCGTCGGCCAGGTACCGCTGCAGCCCGGCAACGCGCCCCAGTACTGCGGCACCTCGGGCCGTCCGCGCAGGAGCAACCTGACCCGCCAGGGTCAACGCCACCCCCGCCAGCATCACCGCGAACCCGACCAGCCCGAACTTGGTCACAACAGCAAGCACGATCGTCAGCACCACACCAGCGCCGAGCAGGACCAGGCCGGCCGTGGTCCAACGGTTCCGCACCGCGTCAGGGCGACTCGCGAACCACCCCTGCGTGACGACATCGGCGTACAGCTGCTCGCGCACCACGTTGAGCCGTGGCCGCAGGGCCGGGCCGAGCGCAGACACCAG
>NZ_DASRXP010000687.1:0-10165 GCF_035687465.1 Kribbella sp. | reverse complement strand
CCGATCCCGGCGTACAGGCGGCCGTGGCTGGCGACGTCGACCGTGGCCGCCATCTTCGCGTAGAGCGCGGGGTTGCGATAACCGTTGCAGCCGACCATCTGACCGAGCTTCACCCGGCTGGTGTCGCGAGCCAATGCGGCGGTCGTCGTCCAGGCCTCGAACACCGTCTCGCGAACTGGTGATGGAACGGTGTGGAAGTGGTCGAACAGCCAGATCGAGTCCCACGGCCCCGCATCGGCCGCACGCGCAACAGCCGTCATCGCCTCCCACTGCTCGACCGGATCCTCGAGCTCGACCAGGTCCATCCGCCAACCCTGCGGCACGAAAACGCCGAACCTCATCGGGCCGCCTCTACTTCGGTACGGCGCGGCGCCCGCTCGACCGTACTCCGCTTGCGCCGGGAGATCGCAACCCCCACGAGGCAGAGCGAACCGCCCAAAATGGCAACCAGGGCAGGGGTTTCGTCGAGGAACAACCAGGCGAGACCTACGGCCACGACCGGCACCAGGTACGTCGTCGCGCCCATCCGCCCGGCGCTCGTCCGGGACAACGCGAACGCCCAGGTGGTGAAGCCGAGTGCCGTCGGGAAGGCGCCGAGGTAGATCACCCACCAGATCGTCGACGCGCTGGCCGACCCGAGTTCGTCGACCAATGCCGGCGCGAACGGCAGGCAGACGACTGTGCCGATCACGCAGGCGATCCAGGTGACCTGGGCAGCCGGAAGACGCGCGAGCAACGGCTTCTGTGAGACCACGCCGACTGCATAGGAGACGGCCGCTGCGACACACAGGACCACGCCCCAGGTTTCCGCCCGGCCGGTCGAGGTCGACGTACCGATCAGGAGGACGCCACCGAAGGCGACGAGGCTGCCGATGACCAGTTGGCGGGGGAATCCCTCGCCGAGCATCAGGCCCGCGAGCAAGGCGATCAGGAGCGGCGCGATATGGACGAGCATGGCCGCGGTGCCCGCATCGAGGCGGCGCTCGGCCTCGTTGAGGGCGAGGTTGTAGACGCCGAACCAGAGCAGTCCGCAGGCGAGCAGCGGCGGCCAGTCCCGCTTGACCGGCCACTTCTGTTTGGCCGGCTCGGCGGGTCGGGTCAGGAGGTAGGCGCCGAGGAGCACGCTGCCGACCAGGAGCCGGGCGAGGGAGAGCGGGCCGGCGGAGAGTTCGCCGCCGAGGTGGCGGATCGCCACGAACGACGAGGCCCACAGCAGCACGGTGACACCAGCGGCGGCGGTTGCCGGCAGGTTGGCCGAAGGGGCTTCCAGGGTGGTCTTCACTCCACCTACCCTAGGAAAGAAGGCGCCGGGTTCCCATGGCGAATCGACTAGCGAAGGACCGTGATGGTTTCCGGAATGGAAGCAGAAGCTGCTGATGACCTCCGGATCGAGAAGTCGCTACTGGACGAGCTGAATGTCCGGCTGCTGACTGAGCTGTCGGCGGATCCCCGGTTGCGGACGACCGAGCTGGCCCGGCGGCTCGGGGTGTCGGCACCGACGGTCCGCGAGCGGGTCGCCCGGTTGGAGGAGTCGGGGGTGATCCGTGGTTACCGGCTGGAGGTCGACCCCGCCGCCGTCGGGCTCCCGGTCGCCGCGTGGGTCAGGCTGCGGCCGGGGCCGGGGCAGATCCCGCGGATCATCGACCTGGCCGAGCGGACCCCGGAGGTGGTCGAGTGCCACCGGATCTCCGGCGAGGACTGCTTCCTGATGCGGGTCCAGGTCAGTGCGATCGCCGGCCTCGAAGATGTCCTCGACAAGTTCCTGGTCCACGGCCAGACCACCAGTTCCTTCATCGTCTCCACCCCCGTCCCACCACGCTCGGTCGCGCTGGGGTCTCAGCGGGCGTAGAGGCTCGCCACCTCACGGAAGGCCTTCTTCGGTTCCCAGTACGTCGGGTCTTCGGCGGAGATCCGGACCACGCCGAAGCCGGCCATGTCGAGATCCAGCTGAGGGTCCGTTTGATGGGGGAAGTCGGTCATCGAGAAGGTGTAGACGAAACACCCGTGCACGTCGTGCTCGGCGTACAGGGTGATCAGGTCTGCCAGGTACGCCGCCTGGGTGCCCTCGTCGCGGACGTAGCCCTCCTTGATCCGCGGCGGCGTCGCGAACCAGTTCACGATCAGGAAGGACCCGGGTCCCCGCCGGTCCGCGCCGGCGAAGGCGCCGCAGCCGAACTCGGTGATGACGACCGGCTTGCCGGACTCCTGGACCAGTCTGCTCAGCCGTTCCTCGTAGCCGCCCGGATCGTTCCCGAACCGGTACAGGTTGACCCCGACGAGATCGAAGCCGGACCAGTCGACCTGTTCCCAGTAGCCCGCGGCGTAGGTGATCGGGCCGTGGAACGACCGGCGTGCCGTCGCCAGCGCGGCACTGAGCAGCACCTTGAGCTTCCGGGTGATCCGGCGGTCGAAGAAACGCCGCCAGCGGACCAGCACCTGGACGCGGAGGAAGATCCGCGGCCCTGGAAGCATGCCCGGCGAGGTGAGGGAGAACTCGCTGCCCAGCAGCAACGTGACCCGGTCCGGGTAGCGCACGCGGAGTTCCTCGGCCGCGATCGCTGTGGTCTCGAGGTGGGCCAGCACTTCCGAGTGCGGTCGATCCTCCAGGTACGGCCGGATGTAGACATCCAGCCCGAGCTCCAGGGCGCACTCCGCTGCCGCGATCTGGTTCGGGGTGTCCGTCCCGATCAGCATCGCTGTCGTGCAGTGCAGCTCTTCCGCGATGGCTCGCAGATCGCGGCGCACAACCGTCTCGTTGTCGCCCGGAACATAGGAGATTCCCCTGATCTGCAAGCTCATGCCAGCACTGTTCCAGCTGACCACTCGCGCGTCGCCTGTTCGCCGGCAAACCGAGACCTTGGTCAGCTCCGGAAATACTTCGGTCGGCAGCTGAACCCCTACCACCGCCGGGGGTGGTCTGCATCACTACGCTGGGGGCGACTTCAGCGACCTTCGGAAGGACCCTGACCCATGGCTGCCGACAAGTCTGTCCGCAGAGTTGCCCTGCTCACCGCCGGTGGCCTCGCGCCCTGCCTGTCCTCTGCTGTCGGGGGGCTGATCGAGCGCTACACCGAGGTGGCGCCGGACGTGGAGATCATCGCCTATCTGAACGGATACCACGGACTGCTCAGCGGCCGTCACCTCGACGTCACCCCCGATGTCCGGGCCAAGGCGCACCTGCTGCACAAGTTCGGCGGCAGCCCGATCGGGAACAGCCGGGTGAAGCTGACCAACACCGCCGACCTGGTGAAGCGCGGTCTGATCGCCGACGGCCAGAACGCTCTGCAGGTGGCAGCGGAACGCCTCGTCGCGGACGGTGTCGACGTACTGCACACCATCGGCGGCGATGACACGAACACCACCGCGGCCGACCTGGCGGCGTACCTGCACGAGCACGACTACGACCTGACCGTGGTCGGCCTGCCGAAGACGATCGACAACGACGTGATCCCGATCCGGCAGAGCCTGGGTGCGTGGACCGCGGCCGAGCAGGGCGCACTGTTCGCCCGCAACATCATCGCCGAGCACAGCTCGAACCCGCGGATGCTGGTGGTCCACGAGGTGATGGGCCGCAACTGTGGTTGGTTGACCGCGGCAACGGCCCAGGCGTACCGCGCGTGGCTCCAGCAGCAGGAGTGGAACCCGGGCATCGGTCTGGACGCCGCCAGTTGGGACGTGCACGCGGTTTACGTGCCCGAGGCAACGATCAACCTGGACGCCGAGGCGGAGCGGCTGAAGGCGGTGATGGACGAGAACGACTGCGTCACCATCTTCCTGTCCGAGGGCGCCGGCGTCCCGTCGATCGTGGCTGAACTGGAGGCTCGCGGCGAGGACGTCCCGCGGGACCCGTTCGGTCACGTCAAGCTGGACACGATCAACCCGGGCGCGTGGTTCGCCAAGCAGTTCGCGGAGCGGATCGGCGCGGAGAAGACGATGGTGCAGAAGAGCGGCTACTTCAGCCGTTCGGCCGCCGCGAACCAGCGCGACCTCGAGCTGATCAAGGAGTGCACGGACTACGCCGTGGACGCGGCCCTGCGCGGCGAGAGCGGCGTGGTCGGCCACGACGAGGAACGCGGCGACGAACTCCGCGCGATCGAGTTCCCCCGGATCGCCGGCGGCAAGGAATTCGACCCCACCGTCGACTGGTTCACCACCTTGCTGACGGAAATCGGCCAGCCCTGACCACAACGTCCGAAGAACCTTGGCCTATAGCGCAAGGTTCTTCGGACGTAAGCACTTAGTGGGAGAGGCGATCCACCCAGGTGTCGGCGGCTTTCTCGATTTGGGTGAGGACCTCGTCGAAGCCGGACTCGTCACCGTAGTACGGGTCCGGCACGTCGAGCTCGGCGAAGAGCTCGACCGGTACTGCGAGGTCGCGGCCGCCGCGGCGCGACAGCGCGGACAGATGCCCTGAGTCCATCGCCAGCACGAGATCCCTCTCGCCGAACCAGTTACTGCTGAACTCCTGTGCCCGGTGCGCGCTCCCGTCGTACCCACGCCGGGCCAGTGCCGCGGCCGCGCGGGAGTCCATCGGGTCGCCGACGTGCCAGCCGCCCGTCCCCGAGCTCGTCACCACGACGTCGTCGACACCCGCCGCGGCCAGCTTCGCTCGCAGCACCACCTCGCCGATCGGGGACCGGCAGATGTTGCCCGTGCAGACGACCTCGACGTGCCTCACCGGAACGCCTTCAGTTGATCTCGGCGCGGTCCGGCAGTACGGCGTTCAGCAGCATGCCGACCACGGTGATCACCAGGGCGCCGAGCAGGGCCGCCCCGAACCCGTTGACGTGGAACTGGACGTCCAGCTTGCCGGTGATCCACGAGGTGAGCAGCAGCATCAGGGCGTTGATGACGAAGAGCAGCAAGCCCAGCGTCAGGATGATGAACGGCAGCGACAGCAGCTTGACCACCGGTTTCACCACCGCGTTCACCACTCCGAAGATCGCCGCGACGATCAGCAGGGTCAGCACCCGGCGACCGGTGGTGGAGCCTTCCAGCGTGATCCCGCCGACGATCCAGCTGGCGACCGCCAGCGCGACCGCATTGGCGAGCAGCTTGATGATCAAGTTCGTCATGTCATCGATCCTGCCACCCCCGGGGACCTCGACGGCACGTCGGCCACGCCGGACCAGGGGACAACCAGGGTCTGGACACGATAATGACCAAGTGATCTAATCATTTTTCAATCGTGAGGCGAGCACTGGAGGCATCAGGTGGCGAACAGATCACGCCGTGGCTGGCTGCTCGGCGCCGCCGTTGCGGTCTGTACTGCGACCGCCACGCCCGGGCTCTCCGCAGCGCAACCTGCTCCCGTCGACCAGCAGGAGTGCAGCGCGGTGCGGACAAACTGGTCCGTCGAGGCCAAGCCGCACGCGGCCCCAGAATCACTACTGAACACCTACAGCGACAAGGGCAAGGGCTGGACCGGCGGCGACAGCACCTACTCGGTGAAGCTATCCGGCGGCCGGACGGTCTGGGTCTTCTCCGATACGTTCCTCGGTCCGGTCAATCCCGACGGATCCCGGCCCACCACGACGCCGTTCATCAACAACTCGTTCGTGGTCCAGCGCGGTCACTCTCTGAAGACAGTCACCGGCGGCACGCGGACCAACCCGACAGCGCTGGTCCCGCCGCCGGCGAACGGCTGGTACTGGTTCGGAGCAGCCGGCACCAGCAAGGCCGGCCGGAACCTCGACATCCTCGCGGTGCAGTTCGAGCGGACCGGTCCCGGGCAGTGGGACTGGCAGTGGGTCAGCAATCACCTCGCCAGGTTCGACAGCAGGACGTTGAAGCTGAAGGAACTGGTCCCACTTCCGTCCGCCGCGAACGTTCAGTGGTCGGCCTGGCAACTCTCCGAAGGCGGCTACACCTACATCTACGGAGTCGAGGACCTCGGCGCCGCGAAGTACCAGCATGTTGCTCGCGTCCGCGGCGATGACCTCAAAGGCCGTTGGCAGTACTGGACCGGCGCCGGCTGGTCGGCGGACGAGACCGCGTCCGCACGAGTGCTCGAAGGTGTGGCCAACGAGCACAGCGTGACCCGTTGGGGTGACGGCTATCTGCTGGTCACGCACGACACCAACGAGCTGTTCAGCAAGAGGGTGCTCGGCTACTTCTCCTGCTCACCGGTCGGGCCGTGGGTGAATCCGGTCGAGCTCTACCAGACCCCCGAGACCGGCGCCGAAGGCAGCTACGGCGATGGCGACATCATCACCTACAACTCGCACGACCACCCTGACCAGCGCAGCGGCAGCACGCTGCTGGTCAGCTACAACGTCAACAGCCTCGACCCGAACACCGACCTGTACGCCGATGTGAGCATCTACCGGCCCAGGTTCCTCGGGATCACCCTCACCCCAGGAGCGAACCGATGAGCGTGTCCGGTGGCGTCGTACGGCGCAGTCTGCTCGACGATCTGGCCGCGTCGCTGCTCGCCCTGATCGCCGACCGGAAGCTGGCCGCGGGCGACCAGTTGGAGTCGGTGCGGTCGTTGGCCGAGCGGTTCAAGGTCGCGGTGCCGACCCTCCGGGAGGCGTTGCGACGGCTGGAGGCCACCGGCGCGGTCGAGCTACGGCACGGATCGGGCGTGTACGTGGGGGCCCACATCGGCAGGCTGGTCCTCGCCAACCCGCTGGCTCCGACCCCGTCCGCGGACCGCCTGGTCGAACTACTGCAGGCGCGAGCGTTGATCGAACCGCCGGTCGCGGCCCTGGCCGCCCAAGCGCGGACGGATGCCGCGCTGGAACGGATGGACAGCGACCTCGCCAAGGCCGAGGAGCTGATCGCCTCGGGCGACCACGCCCGGCTCGCCGAGGTCAACATGGACTTCCACCGGGCCCTCGCGCAGGCGTCGGGCAACGCGACGCTGGCCGAGGTGGTCGAATCCGTCACCGTCGTCAACGTCCGCGAACAACTCGAGATCCTCCGCATCCACGGCGATCGCCAAACGGATCTCGACGAGCATCGCGCGATCCTCGAAGCAGTCCGTGCCGCCGACGCCGCGCTGGCCGAACGGCTCACCCGCGAACACCTGGGCGGCGTTCTCGCCGTCATCAACGAACGCACCTGACCCGAGAGGACGCACCATGGCCCGGAGCTCGTCGTCCACCCGTCGTACCGCGCAAGCGGTCACCGCACTCGCGATGGCCGGTGCGCTGCTGCTGTCCGCCTGTGGTGGGGACGGTGGATCCGGCCCAGCGGCCAAGGGCGAGGACAAGCCCACCGACTCGCTGAAGTTCTACAACGACAAGGGTGGCTGGAAGGAAGCGTTCGTCCAGGTCGGCGCCGCGGCCAAGAAGGACGCGGGCGTCGGAATGGAACCGGTCGGCTACTCCGACTCCAACGCCTACACCGCGTTCATCCGGTCGTCGTTCCGGACCAAGGAGAAGCCGGACCTGTTCACCTGGCACACCGGCAAGGAGCTGGAGGACCTGGTCGACCAGGGCCTGGTCGCGGACACCACCGAGCAGTGGACCAAGGCAGTTGCCGACGGCAATATTCCGGAGGCGCTGAAGCAGTACTTCACCTTCGGGGACAAGCAGTACTGCGTCCCGCTGCTGGCCGGCTACTGGGTGATGTACTACAACAAGGCGGTCTTCGCGAAGGCCGGTGTCACCCCGCCGAAGACCTGGCCCGAGCTGATCGCCGCCGCCGACAAGCTGAAGGCGGCCGGGGTCAAGCCGTTCTACCAGACCAACATCCTGTTCAGCTTCGTCTGGTTCGAGACCCTGCTCGCCGGCAAGTACCCGGACCTGTACGACGAGCTCGCGCAGGGCAAGGCGAAGTACACCGATCCCGGTGTGGTCGAAGTGATGAACGACTGGAAGAAGATGATCGAGGCCGGCTACTTCAGCGACCCGGGCGCCAAGACCGAGCCCCAGGCTCAGCTGAAGAACGGCGACGTGGCGATGATCAACTTCGGCACCTGGTTCAGCGGCAACCTGAACACGCTGAAGATGAAGCCCGGCACCGACTACGACTTCTTCATCATCCCCAACGTCGACCCGAACCTGCCGAAGACCTCGATGGTCTTCGAGACCGGCCCGGTCTGCTCGGCGGCCGCGGGCTCGCACAGCTCCACGGTGGACAAGTGGACCGAGTGGTGGGTCAGCCCGCAGGCACAGACCGCCTGGGCCAACGCCCGTGGCGACCTGTCGTTCAACCCGAAGGCCGAGGTGAAGGATCCCGCCCTGGCCGCGCTGAACAAGGATGTCGGCGGCGACGGCTACCGGCTGATCAACCGCTGGTTCGAGGCCACACCGGTCCCGATCGCGAACAAGGCGCTGGATGTGTTCGGCGCGTTCGTCACCAAGCCGGGTGATCCGATGCCCGGTCTTCAGAAGATCCAGGCCGAGGCGGACGCCTACTGGGCCAAGCAGAAGTGAGTCGGAGCACGCAGAGGTCGGCCCGGACTGGTGGACGGGCCGCCCCGCTGTTCGGACTTCCGGCCGCGGCTGTGGTCGCGCTCCTGCTGTACCTGCCGTTCCTCTGGACCACGTACATCAGTTTCACCGATTACAACGGCCTCGGTACGCCGGTCTGGTCGGGGCTGACCAACTACAAGGCGATGTTCAGTGACCCGGACCTGGTGGGGGCGCTGACGAACACGCTGTTGTGGGTGATCGGGATGGTGACGTTGCCGGTGGCGCTCGGCCTGCTGATCGCAGTACTGACCTATGGCCATCGGTGGGGGACCTGGCTGCGGCTGCCGTTCCTCCTGCCGTACGCGATCTCCGGTGTGGCGGTGGGCGTGATCTGGGGCTTCGTGCTGCAGCCCGACGGCGCACTCGGTCAGGCACTGGGCTTCTTCGGCCTGCCCGGAGCGCACACTGGCTGGCTGCAGGACGGACCGACGAACACGTTGATGATGGTCGTCGCCACCACATGGCAGGCGGGCGGCGTCAATGCACTGCTGTTCGTGATCGGGCTGCAGTCGATCCCGGCCGAACCGCTGGAGGCCGCACGGCTCGACGGTGCCGAGGGCTGGAAGCTGTTCCTGCACCAGCTCTGGCCGCAGCTCCGGCCGATCACCACGGTCGTGGTCGGGCTGTCCATCGTCGGCAGCCTGAAGACCTTCGACGTGGTGTGGGTGATGACCCAGGGCGGTCCGGGAACTTCGTCGGAGACCCTCGCGCTGTCCATGTACAAGGAGACCTTCGTGCTCAACGACTACGGCCAGGGCGCGGCGATCGCGCTGTTCCTCAGCCTGGTCACGTTCGCGGCGTCGGTGTTGTACCTGCGCTACCAGCTCGCAGACAGTACGAGCCGATGAGCGCGATTCGCGGGTCTTCCGGTCCGGTCCGCACGGCCGCGCTCGTAGTACTGGGGCTGATCTGGCTGGCGCCCGTCTACCTGCTGATCGTCAACGCTGCCAAGCCGGTCGACCAGTACGACGCTGCTGCGGTCTGGAAGCCGACCGGCGCCTTCTCGTTGTTCGGGAACTTCGCCGACGCGTGGGACAAGGCCGCATTGGGCAGCACTCTGGTCGCCACCACTCTCTACAGCGTCGTCGCACCGGTGCTCGCCGTACTGATCGGAGCGGCGGCCGGCTATGCGATCGTGGCGCTGCGGCTCAAGCATGGGTTCGCCTGGTTCGTGTTCATCTTCGGCGGGACGATCTTTCCCTTGCAGATGGTGCTGATGCCGTTGTTCACCGGGTACGCCGACTCGGGGCTGTACGACACCCGGACCGGGATGATCATCGTCTACACCGCGATCAGTGTGCCGTTCTCGGCGTTCGTGATGCGCAACTTCTTCACCGGGATCGCCCGGAGTGTGTTCGAGGCGGCGGTCGTCGACGGCGGGAGCCTGTTCCGGATCTTCCGCAGCATCTATCTGCCGATGGCGGGCAGCGCGCTGGCGGCGATCTTCATCCTGCAGGCGACCTTCGTCTGGAACGACCTGCTGCTCGGACTGACACTGAGTCAGTCCGACTCGGTCCGGCCGATCATGCCGGCCCTCACCGGCCTGCAGAGCACGTACGGCGGGGCCGCGCTGCCGACCGTCCTTGCCGGTGGACTCCTGGTATCGCTGCCTACAGTCGTGCTGTTCCTCGCCGCCCAACGCTTCTTCTCCCGAGGCCTGGCCCTCGGCCAGCTCTGAACATCTCGAAGGGAACGCGACATGCCGCAAGAAGCACCGGTACTCCGAGCGCGCGGGCGAACCG
>NZ_DASRXP010000686.1:0-7284 GCF_035687465.1 Kribbella sp. | reverse complement strand
GACGGCCTGCAACTCCGCAACGTCCTGGAAGTGAAGGGCGAGTCGATCCTGTTCGAGGCAACCGACGAACCCACCGAGCGCCACCTCTGGCTCCACGACGAAGCCGGCCTACGCCGCCTAACCCAGACCCCAGGCACCCACACCGGCACCAGCGCGAACACTTCAACGGAGCACCAGCAAGAGAACGGCGCCCCACCCCGCAGCACGTCGAACACCGGGCTCGGCGTCACCTCGAACGCCGCGCCTCGCCTCACGTCGTCCACCGCGCTTCTTATCGCCTCGAATACCGAGGTTGGGAGGTCCTTCGTTGTCCACCGTGAGGGGCGTCCGGCTGCACCGATTGAGTCGCTCGGGGCAACGCCTGACTTCACTCCGCGCATCACCTGGCTGCGAGCTGGTGAGCGGGAGCTCCGCACCGCCTTGCTCCTGCCGTCCTGGCATAACCCGGGCGACGCTCTGCCCGTCCTGATGGCGCCGTACGGCGGGCCGGCGTTGCAACTCGCGATGAGGGTCAGCGGGTTCTGGTTCTTCAACGCGCAGTGGTACGCCGAGGCCGGGTTCGCCGTGGTGATCGCCGACGGCCGCGGTACGCCGGGACGTGGTCCCGCCTGGGAGAAGACGGTCCACCGCGACACGTTGACGGCTCCGCTCGAGGATCAGGTGGTCGCCTTGCACGCGGCCGCGGAGTACTGCGCTGATCTTGATCTGAGCCGGGTCGGGATCACCGGCTGGAGCTACGGAGGCACGCTCGCCGCGGCCGCAGTACTGCGGAGGCCGGATGTCTTCCATGCTGCTGTGTCCGGCGCGGCGCCCAGTGACCAGCGGTTGTACGACACCCATTGGCGCGAGCGATTCCTCGGTCATCCTGACGAGCACCCGGAGGACTACGAGCGGTCCTCGCCGATCAGCGACGCGGCCAAGCTCACCAGACCGCTCCTGCTCGTCCACGGCCTCGCCGACGACAATGTGGTCGCGGCGCACACTCTGCGGATGTCGGCCGCACTCCTGGCGGCCGGGCGACCCCACCAGGTCCTGCCACTGTCCGGCGCAACGCACATGCCAACAGACGTAGCCACAGCGGAGGGTCTGATGCGGCACCAGTTGCAGTTCCTGAAAGACGCGCTGAAGGCCTAAAGCTGCTCGGCGGGGAGTAGCCGGGTGCGGAGTTCGAGGTACTTCGCGCGGTCGGCGAACAGTTCGCGGAGTTCGTCGCTGACGTTGTCGAGGAAGTCGGTCCGGTACGTCGAGTCCGTCATCAGCGAGATCGAGTAGTACAGGCCGGTGAAGTTCGCTATGCCGACGGCAACCTTCACCAGGGCTGCGCTGATCAGCACCGGGTGCTTCAGCAGGGTGAACTCGTACGACCAGCTGCCCGGCTGGATTCCCCAGGAGTCGTAGATGTGCTGGCTGATCGCGATCATGCCGAAGGCGACGAAGAACAACCCGACCCCGGCGCTCACCACCAGCACCTGCATCCATTGGCGGGTGATCAGGCTGATGCTGAGGTTCAGTCGCTGGATCCGGCGCAGCGGCGGGCCGGAGCCGGCGTCCCGCTCGATCTGGTCCAGCTCCTTCGGCAGTCGCAGCATCAGGAAGAGGTCGCTGAGTAGGGCGAAGGCGATCGCCGAGAAGACGATGAACTCGACCGGCATGCCGGAGAACACCTGCCACATCTCGGTGTTCACGAACAGCACCAGGGAGAAGACGAGCAGCAGCGGAAGGGCCCGGACCAGGCTCGCCACGGAGTTCGCGAGCTCCGTGGCGAGCCGCCGGAGCCCCCAGAACGTCGTACCGATCAGGCCGTAGCCGACCACGACATAGACCAGGCCGACCAGGACCAGGTTGCCGAAGGCGATCCCCAAGAACTGCGTGAGCTGACCCTGCGTCACCAGCGGCAGCAACGCGGGCAGCAGCACGAACGCCGCCAGTTCGGGAATCCCGAAGCGGGTCGGCAGCGACCAGAACGGCCGGCCGCGCACCCTGTTCAGCACGCCGAAGCCGCCGATCAGTACGGCCAGCCCGCCGAACACCGCGAGCAGGTTGGCCCAGAACGGCCAGGTCAGCGAGGTGGCGCCGAGGATCTCCGCGAGGAACACCAGTGCGAGCAGTGGCGTGGCCCGGGTGAAGATGTCGTGCGTGGGCGAGAAGTCCTCGATGAACAACGGCAGCCCCGCCCGCCGGAACCGCTGCTCGTACCGGGCCAGCTCCGGAGGTGTCTCCATGGCAGCGGAGCCTAACCGCTCTCGGGTCCCAGCCACCTTCAAGGCAAGTTGAAGTAGCCATCCGTCCGGATAGTGGGGCTGACCGGTAAGGAATTTTTGTTAGCAAAGGTAATGAGTTAAGCTAACGATATGCCTACAGTCGTAGCCCAGCAGGTGAAGAGTGATGTCGGGCTCGCCAGTGCCCTGAGGTCTTCCACGCTGCGGTTGTCCCGGCAGATCCGCCGGCAACGGGTGGACAGTCACGACCTCACCGCGAACCAGCTCGGCGTGCTCGGTGCCCTGGGCAAACATGACGCGATGACGATCGGCGAGCTGGCCGCGCACGAGCAGGTCAAGCCGCCGTCGATGACGCGGATCGTGTCGAACATGGAGGAGGCGGGCCTGGTGGTCCGCCGTCCGCACCCGACCGACAAGCGCCAGATCGTGGTCGAGCTGACCGAGGCGGCGCACACGCTGCTGCACGCGAACCGCCGGCGCCGCGACGAGTGGCTGCAGAACAAACTCAAGAAACTCACCCCCGAGGAGCGCGACATCCTGCGCAAGGCAGCACCTGTTCTCGAACGCCTGGCGGCCACATGAGTCCGACCTTCCGCGCGTTCCACGTCCGAAACTTCCGTCTCTACGCCTCCGGCGCGATCATCTCGAACGTCGGCACCTGGATGCAGCGGGTCGCCCAGGACTGGCTGGTCCTGGAGCTGACCCACTCCGGTACGGCGCTCGGCATCGTGACCGGACTGCAGTTCCTCCCGGCGCTGCTGATCTCGCCGTACGCCGGCCTGATCGCGGACCGGTTCCCCAAGCGCCGGGTGCTGACGATCACCCAGTTCGCGATGGGTGCCGTGGCCCTGGTGCTCGGCACCCTGACCGTGGCAGGGGTCGTCGAGGCCTGGCACGTGTATGCCTTGGCCTTCGTGTTCGGCATCGGTACTGCGTTCGACGCGCCCACCCGGCAGTCGTTCGTGGTCGAGATGGTCGGCAAGGACGAGCTGTCCAACGCCGTCGGCCTGAACTCGGCGTCCTTCAACGCCGCCCGGCTGATCGGCCCCGGCCTGGCCGGGCTGCTGATCGCTTGGATCGGCACCGGCCCGGTGATCATGATCAACGGGTTCAGCTACGCGGCGGTGATCGTGTCGCTCTACCTGATGCGTCCGAGCGAACTGCACACCCCGAAGCCGGCCGGCCGGGAGAAGGGCATGATCCGGGACGGGATGCGCTACCTGTGGCGTCGGCCCGACCTGATGATGGTGCTGGTCGCGGTGTTCTTCGCGGGCGCCTTCGGGCTGAACTTCCAGATGACGTCCGCGCTGATGGCGACCCACACGTTCGGCAAGGGCGCGGGGGAGTACGGCATCCTCGGCTCGATCCTGGCGATCGGGTCCCTGGCCGGTGCGTTGCTGGCCGCTCGCCGGGTCCGGACCCGCGGCCGCCTGGTGATCGGTTCGGCGCTGGCCTTCGGTGTGATGGTGGTCATCAGCGGCGTGATGCCGTCGTACCTGAGCTACGCCCTGGTGCTCCCGCTGGTCGGGTTCGCCGCGCTGACCACGCTGACCGCGGCCAACGCGACCATGCAGCTCGGCATCGAGCCGACCATGCGGGGCCGGGTGATGGCGCTCTACATGACCGTCCTGATGGGTGGTACGCCGATCGGCTCGCCATTCATCGGCTGGGTCGGGCAGGAGTTCGGTGCCCGCTGGTCGCTGATCGTCGGCGGCGCGCTCACGGTGCTCGGCACGGTCGGCTCGGTGATCTACTTCTCCCGCCGCCAGGGCCTCACGATCCGGCCGCGACTGCTGCCCCGTCCTAGGCTGGAGATCCTGCCGCAGACCGAGTTGCTCGCCGACAAGGTCGCCTGACCGGTTGGTTGTTGTGGGTCACGGGCACAATGAGGTGTGACCCATTACGACTTGATCATCGTCGGCACCGGCTCCGGGAACACGGTTCTCACCCACGAGTTCGCGGATTGGAAGACGGCGATCGTCGAGCGAGGGACCTTCGGCGGGACCTGCCTGAACGTCGGCTGCATCCCGACCAAGATGTTTGTGCACACCGCGGACCTGGCGAGCGTGCCGTCCGACACCGCCCGGTTCGGGGTGGACGAGAAGCTCACCGGGGTGCGCTGGCCGGAGATCCGGGACCGCATCTTCGGGCGGATCGACCCGATCTCGGCGAGCGGTTCGGAGTACCGGCGGCATCATCCGAACAACGCGAACGTGACCGTGTACGACGGCACCGCGCGGTTCACTGCAGAGCGTGAGCTGACCGTCACTGCCCCCGACGGCGAGGCGCGGGTGCTGACCGCGAACAAGTTCGTGCTCGCCTCGGGCAGCCGGCCGATCATCCCGTTCATCCCGGGGCTCGAGGAGGTCGGCTACCACACCTCCGACACGATCATGCGGCTGGAGAACCTGCCGCGCCGCCTCGGCATCATCGGCAGTGGGTTCGTCGCCGCCGAGTTCGCGCACGTGTTCTCGTCCTTCGGGGTCGAGGTCACCGTGCTGGCACGATCCGGCCTGATGCTGCGGCACGAGGACACCGAGATCGCGACCCGCTTCACCGAACTCGCCGGCAAGCATTACGACGTCCGGCTGAACCACGACACCGTTCGCGCCGTACGCCGGTCCGATGGCGCCATCGCCCTGGAGACGCTGAGCCCGGGTGGTCCGGACGAGCTCGTGGTCGACGAGGTGCTGGTCGCGGTCGGGCGGAAGTCGAACTCGGATCTGCTGAACCCGCGCGCCACCGGGATCGAGGTGGAGGACGACGGCCGGGTCGTGGTGGACGAGTTCCAGGAGACCGCGGTCGAGGGGATCTACGCGCTCGGCGACCTGACCTCGCCATACCAGCTGAAGCATGTCGCGAACCACGAGGCCCGGGTGGTGAAGCACAACCTGCTGCACCCGGAGGACCCGGTCGAAGCGGACCACCGCTACGTGCCGCACGCGGTCTTCAGTTCGCCGCAGGTCGCGTCTGTCGGGCTGACCGAGGAGCAGGCGATCGAGGAGGGCGTCCGGTACGTCGTTGGCCGGGAGGACTACTCGTCGATCGCGTACGGCTGGGCGATGGAGGACACCACCGGGTTCGCGAAGATCCTGGCTGACCCGTTGACCGGGCAACTGCTCGGCTGCCACGTGATCGGCCCGCAGGCGGCGACCGTGATCCAGCCGGTGATCCAGGCGATGAGCTTCGGTCTTGACGCTCACACGATGGCGCGCGGCCAGTACTGGATCCACCCGGCAATGCCCGAGCTGATCGAGAACGCCCTGCTCGCCTTGGAGCTGAAGGACGGCAACGAATAGCTAGCGGAACGCCGAGATCACCTCGGCGAACGTGTCGAGCGGGGTGAGGTCGTCGTCGAGATCGGGCAGACTCAGCATCACCTCGCCCGCGCCCGCCTCAGCCAGCTCGCGGAACCTGCCGATCTGATCCTGGATCGTGCCGGCGTTGACTGAAGCGGCGTACCGGGCGGGGTCCTGGTTGCGCGGGCGGAGTCGGTCGACCTTCTCGGTCACGTCCTGATGGTCCTTGCCGACCAAGGTCGTGGACAGCTGCGTCAGGGTGATCGGTGGGCGATCGAAAACTTTTGCCTGCTGCTGAAGGAGTTCTGCCTTCTGTCTGACATTGGTGGCATCGCCGAAGACGTTGGCCGCATCTGCGTAGCGCGCCGCCAGTTTGAGAGTCCGTTCACCACTGCCGCCGACGAGAATCGGGAGCGGTTCCTGCAACGGGCGTGGGTAGCAGGTGGTGTCCGGTACGTCGAGAACCTTGCCGTGGAAGGGCTTGTTGCCCGGACCCCAGAGGGCTGGGAGCAACTGCAGGGCGTCTTCGAGTACGGCGTACCGGTTGCTGACGGAAGGGAAATCCCAGCCATAGGCCTTGTGTTCCGCCTCGAACCAGGCAAGGCCGAGTCCGCAGACCGCGCGACCGCCGCTGAGTACATCGAGTGTCGCGGCGATCTTCCCGAGGTGTGCGACGTTGCGATAGGTGATGCCGGTAACGAGCGTCCCGATCCGGACCCGCTCGGTGCAGGCCGCGAGATACCCGAGCGTGGTCCAGCTCTCCAGGAAGTCGTCCCACGCGCGCCCGACCTGCGGAATCTGCCGGAAATGGTCCATCACATAGACGCTGTCGAAGCCCGCCGCCTCGGCCCTGGTCGCGAGCTGACGGATCCACTCGCCGGTCGTCTTCCGTCCGCCCTTGTGGGTGTAGCTGCTCAACTGCAGCCCGAACTTCAGCCCAGTCGGTGCCTCCTCCTGCCGCCGCGCGGCCAGATCAGCCCCGACAAACGCCTCCGGTACTACGCGGATCGCGCCGGGCGTAAGTATTTCGTCGTACCCCTCCTGGGGGAGCTCCTTCTTCACCGCAGTCCAGGTCTTCAGCTGATTCGTCAGCACGTCAGCGGGGATTCGCTTGACCCGCTCCCGATTGCGCCGCCGACACTCGGCGGCGGGGGTGTCGAAGGCCACGGCCACACAGGGCAACCCATGCTCCTTGGCCAACGCAAGCCAGCCCCGCCGCCGCTCCCCATCCAGCCCGAGCGTGTCGATCACCGTAGTCAGCCGCCTACCGACCCGCTGCCGCACGACTTCCTCGAGCAACCTGAACGCATCGGCACTAGCCGCCAGATCGTCCTCCCCAGCTCCCACCAAGGCCCGCAATCGATCACTCGACACGATCAAGTCCGCCTGGAACCGCTCCGCCGCCCAGCTCGATTTCCCTGCCGCCCCTGGCCCGACCAGAATCACCACACACGGCGAAGGCAGATTCCGCTCCATGCCTGCAGTCTGCCGGAACATCCGCACTTGTCCAGCACACGCCGTACGACGTCTGATCGCAATCGCAAGTAGGTGCTCCAGGCAACTGTTTGGCGGATGTGGTTGCGCGGGTGCATTGGTGATGTGGTTGCGCCGGTGCGTAGAGGGACTGTGGTTGCGCGGTCTCCGCTGCGTGATGGTGCTAGCCGAGGTGGTGGGTGTCAAGGGCGCTTCGCGGCCCTTCGGGCTCGAAACAAGTTTCGACCCTTGACACCCACCACCTCGGCCAGGGAAGGACGCAGCTACGCGGA
>NZ_DASRXP010000685.1:0-68058 GCF_035687465.1 Kribbella sp. | reverse complement strand
CGGGGTGCGCGTCAAGGGCGCTTCGCGGCCCTTCGGGCTCGAAACAAGTTTCGACCCTTGACCCGCACCCCGTCGACCAGGGAAGGACGCAGCTACGCGGATCCCGCGCAGAGGTATGAGCTGCCTCCGGTGATTCCGTCCGCCCGGGTGGTCCCGGCGTGAAGGTGTGAGCTGATGCCGGGGATTCCGTCTGGCCGAGGTGGTCCCGTCGTGTCGTTTGGGGGGTCGGGGTGCACGGTGTGGAGGATCTTTGTCTCTCCGTGGCAATTTGTTTCCACGCTGTGGGTTGGGCTGGGTGTTGTTCCGTCTGGTGGTGCGCTGGGACCGTCAGGTGGCATGGGGGGTGGTTGGTGTGCCGACCGACAGGTAGTGGTGGTCGGATCGGGGCGGTGGTCGCGCAGGTCAGGCGGGCGCAGTGGTCCGGGAGGGGTGGCGGGGCGACCATTGCCTGTCGGTCGGGACACCGGGCGTTGGTGCCGGTGGCTCGGCGAGAGTTTGCGCGAGCGGGGCGGGCCGGTGCACGAGGTCACCGGAGGAGCACCAAGCGTACCGGAACTCGGGGATCACCGGCCGACGCCCTCGGCGAGGCACCCGGGCGGCACCGCTCACGGATCCACCCGAATTGTGGCCGTTCTTCTCAGCGGCTCCGGGCGTAGCTGCGTCTTTCACTGGTCGTGGTGAGGTGTGTCAAGGGTCGAACTTGTTCGAGCCCGCAGGGCCGCGAAGCGCCCTTGACTCACCTCGCCGCGACTAGCACCATCACGCAGCCCGGCGACGCGAACCACCCACACCTATGCACCCACGAACCAGCTTGACCGTGGCGACGCGGAGTACCGGCTTGCGGTGTACCGGGTGGTCCTTGGGGGCGGGTCAGATGATTGCCCAGAGCAACGCGGCCATGGCGAAGCCGACTAAGGAAAGGATGGTTTCCAGGACGGACCAGGTTAGGAGGGTTTGTTTGACGGTCATGTTGAAGTACTTGGCGACGATCCAGAAGCCGCCGTCGTTCACGTGGCTGAGGATGATCGAGCCGGCGCAGATGGCGGCTGCGATCAGGGCCAGGTGGGCCTGGGAGTAGTTGTCGGTGGTGAGCAGTGGGCCGACGATGCCGCCCGTCGTTACGATCGCGACTGTTGCGGAGCCCTGTGCGATCCGCAGCCCGCATGAGATGACGTACGCGAGAAGCAGTACGGGGAGCCCCGCGCTGGACAGACTCTTTGCGAGGGCCGCGCCGACGCCGGTGGCGGAGATGACCGCTCCGAAGAAGGCGCCTGCGCCGACCACGAGCAGGATCATGCCGACCGGCCGGAGCGAGTTGCTGCTCAGTTCGCTGAACTCCGCGGCGGTCATCCCTCGGCGCGCGCCGAGGAGGATGTAGGCGAGCAGTACTGCGATCAGCAGCGCCACCGCCGGGTTGCCCAGGAAGGTGAGCACGCTCAGCAGATCCCGTTGCGGATCGAGGATCAGCGTGCCGAAGGTCGCGCCGAGGATCAGTACCAGCGGCAGCAGGATGACCGCCATCACCAGGCCGAGCGACGGCGGCGCCTTCGTCTCGCCCTCCTCATCAACAGCAACGAGGAACTCGTCGGGTACAACGACGGGGACGCGCGGGGCGATGTAGATCGGCCAGAGGATGCCGGCCACCGCGAAGGCGGGCAGGCCACAGGCCAGCCCGATGATGATCAGCCAACCCATGTCGACATGCAGTAACCCCGCGACCGCGGTCGGACCCGGGTGTGGTGGCAGGAAGGCGTGCGTCATCGAGAGGCCTGCGAGGACCGGCAGCGCGTACAGCACCAGGGACTTCCCGCCACGCTTCGCCGCGACGTACACGAGTGGTGCGAGGACGAAGATGCCGATGTCGAAGAAGACCGGGATACCGAAGATCAGGCCGACCAGGCCCATCGCGATCGGGGTGCCCTTCGGCCCGAACAGTTTCAGCAACCGGCGACTCAGGACGTCGGCGCCGCCGGAGCGTTCGAGCAGCGCACCGAGCACGGTGCCGAGGCCGATGATCACCGCGATGTGGCCGAGGATGCCCCCGAACCCCTTCTCCAGCACGGAATCACTCGACTTGAGCGCCGTACCGACGATGGTGCGGACGTTCAGGCCGGCCGCCAGCGCCAGGAACAGACCGGTGGCGAGCAGTGAGATGAAGGGTTCGAGCTTGATCCTGATGATCAGGAAGAGCAGCAGGGCAATGGCTACCAGGCAAAGCAACAGCAGACCGGGCGTGCTGGTCTGCAGCCAGTCGATGGCATCGGACATGGGGATACTCCGAAGGGGCGAAGGGGCGGGGCGGATCTTCAGCGCAACGCTGAGCAGAAGCTGGTGGCCTTGGCGGTGATCTCGGCCCAACGGCCGGCCGCGACGTCGGCGGGGGACACCACGTCGGTTCCGGCACTGACCGCGAGGGCGCCGGCGTCGAGGAACTGACGTGCGTTGCCGGCGTTCACACCGCCGGACGGAACCAGCGGTACGCCGGGGAACGGACCGCTGAGGTCTTTCAGGTACTTCGGTCCGAGGTGGTGCGCCGGGAAGATCTTCACCGCGTCCGAGCCGAGCGCCAGGGCGGTCATCACCTCGGACGGCGTGAACGCACCCAGCACGATCGGCACCCCGGCATCGTGCGCGGTGGCGACCACAGCCGCCGCTTCGGGACCCTGCCCCGGCGTTACCAGGAAGGCGGCGCCCGCCTCCACCGCAGTACGGGCCTGTGCTGCCGTCTGGACCGTGCCGGCGCCGACCACGGCTCCGGTGTCTCCTGAGGCGGCCCGTTCGAGGTGCCGCGGCAGGTCCGGGGTGGTGAACGTCAGTTCGATCACATGGATGCCTCCGGCAACGAGTGCCGCGCACAGGTCGCGCGCGTCGCCGATCTCCGGCGCCCGCACGACGCTCAGTACGCGGTCCTCGCGGAGCAGGTCCAGGGTGGTCAAGATGGTGTCCCTTCGGCAGAAGAAGTAGCGGTACGGCGGATCGCGCGCCCGGGCAAAGCGTCGGTACGCCGTCCGTCGGCGATCACGGGGACACCACCGACGAGCACCCACGGGATTCCCTCGGCCTGCCGGCGTGGCTCATCAAAAGTGGCGGTGTCCCGCACGGTCGCGGGATCGAAGAGCACCAGGTCCGCGTGGTATCCCTCGCGGATCAGCCCGCGATCGGTCAGTTTCAGCCGGCGGGCCGGCCGCCCGGTCAGATGGTGGATGCAGTCGGCCAACTCGAGCACACCAAGCTCGCGGACGTAGTGGGCGAGATACCGGGGGAACGTCCCCCAGGCTCGCGGATGCGGCTTGCCGCCGACCAGGATCGCGTCCGAACCACCCGTGTGGGTTCGGTGCTGCATGATCGCCTGCACGTTCTCCTCGTGGCCGACGTGCTGCAGGATCGTGGTGGCCAGGTTGTCCCGGACCAGCAGATCGAAGAACACCCAGGACGGCGCCTTGCCGATCCCGGCGGCAATCGCGGCCACAGTGTTGCCGACCGCACCTTCGAGCGTCGGGCTCTTCACGCCGCCGATCTCGATGGTGTTCCAGTCGGTCACACAGCCGTGGCAGCCGTCGGTGCCGACCTGCTCCAGTTCGTAGGTGATCCGCTCGCGGTCGGCCGGATCGACGAGCCGGGCTAACAGGGCGTCCGGGCCGCCTTCCGCCGTCCAGCTCGGCAGGATCGCCGCCAAAGTGGTTGCCCCAGGCAAATAGGGATAGGTGTCGGTGGTGATGTCGACGCCGTCGGCCAGCGCCTCGTCGATCATCGCCAGCAGGTCGACCCCGCGGCCGCGATTCGGCTCGAAGTTCATCGTGGCGTGGGTGAGATGCAGTGCGCAGCCGGACTGACGGGCGACCTCGATCATCTCGCCGTACGCCTCCAGCGCGCCCTTGCCGTAGGACCGCTGGTGCGGGCTGTAGTAGCCGCCGTACTCCGCGATCACGCGGCACAGCTCAACCAGTTCGTGAGTGTCGGCGAACATGCCGGGTGTGTACGTCAGGCCACTGCTCATCCCCGCGGCGCCCTGCTCGAGTCCCGCGGCGAGCAACCTCTTCATCTCGTCGAGTTCCGCCGGCGTGGCCGGTCGGTTGGTGGTGCCGACCACCATCATCCGCAGCGTTCCCTGCGGGACCAGGTACGCCGCGTTGCAGGCGATCCCCTGGTCCAAACGATCGAGGTACCCGGCGACGCTGTCCCAGGAGAAGTCGAAGTCGTCCGGCTCACCGTTCCAGCCGGCGATCTGGCGGCGTACGGCGGCCCGGGTGGGAGCGTCGATCGGGGCGAACGACAGTCCGTCCTGGCCGAGCACCTCCAGGGTGACGCCTTGGCTGACCTTCGCCGTGTGATCCGGGTTCGCGAGGATCTGGAGATCGGAATGCGCGTGCATGTCGATGAATCCCGGGCACAGCACCAGCCCCGTCGCATCGATCGTCCGGTCCGCCGCGGTCAAGTCGTTGCCAATGGCCACGATTCGGCCGTGGTCCACGGCGACGTCCGCGCGGAAGCCCGCAGTACCGGAGCCGTCCAGCACGGTCGCGCCGGTGATCAGAAGCTCTGTCATCGAGAACTCCTTTAGAAGAAGGTGCGGACGAGGTCGACCACGACCGGGTCGTCCGCATCCGGGTCGTCGATGACCGGGATCAGGCCCCACTTGTCGAACGCCGTACACGGGTGGGACAGCCCGACCCGCAGTTCGTCCCCGATCACCAGCGCCCCGTCGCCCTCGAAGTGCAGGAACCCGTGCTGGTCGTTCAGCTTGGTCACCGTCATCCCTTCGAGGGTCCGCACCGGCTCCTCGGCCGATCTCGGCCGCAGCAGTTGCGGCTCCGGCAGACCCTCGTCGAAGGGCAGATCTCTCTTGCCCGCATCGAAGATGGCCAGTCCCGGCTCGGGTTGTGAGGTGATCCGGATCCAGCCGTGCATCGCCGGGACCAGGCGGTCGCCGTCGGTCCGGGGGGTGGCGCCGAGGGGGGAGACGTCGCGGTAGTAGCCGTCGTCGTGCGCGATGTACGCGCCGGACCGGAGGACCACCCGGGCGCCGGTCTCGCCGAGCGGGCCGAGGACCTGGGCCACCTGCTCGAAGTACGCGCTGCCGCCGGCGCTGACAACAGGGACCACATCAGCGTCGTACAGGTCCTCGAAGCCGGAGTGGACCGCGGCGAGGTCGCGGAGATACGCCCGGACATGTTCGAGGCCGGCCTCGTCCGCGCCGTGCGCGATCGCCCCTTCGTACCCGGCGACGCCCGCCAACCGCAGGGTCGACGACTGTGCGATCGCCTCTCCGACAGCGTGTGCGGTCGCGGCATCCCGCGCACCGGTCCGCCCGCCTGCGCCCCCGACCTCCACCAGTACGTCGAGTCGCCTGGCCCCGGGGCCGACGTACTCGGACCGTGCCGCCTCGAGGAGCTCGACCGTGCGGACGGAGTCGGCCCAGACGAGCACCTCGAAGGCCTCGTCGGCCGCGAGCTCGTCCGCGATCCAGCGCAGTTGCAGGGGCGAGATGACGGAGTTCGCGATCATCACCCGGCTGACGCCGTAGGTCCGGGCAACGCCGAGCTGGAAGCCGTTCGCGAGGGTGATCGCCCAGGCGCCGGCGTCGAGCTGGGACGCCCAGAGCGCCGGAGCCATCGTGGTCTTGCCGTGCGGCGCGAGCTCGACTCCGTGCTCGGCGCACCAGCGGGCCAACGTGGCCACGTTGTGCTGCAGACCGGGAGCCGACAGGGTGAGCAGCGGGGTCGGCAGGTTGGAGAGCCGGGGTTTGTCGGCGAGCACGTCGGCGACCGTCCGGCCCCAGAATGCGGGCGGCAGCGCCTTGTCCTGCCAACTCACCTGCCGCTCCGACAGGGCTGCGACGGCGGCGGCATCGTAGGAGGCTGTCATGCGGAACCCTTCTCATTGCGTTATCTGCAACGTGCGTTGCGCATTCTGATGTGTCGGTTGTAGCATCGCGCCAGAACTTCCGTCAACGCCAGCGACCGGGATCACATCACTCGCCGGCGCCCGCTCGAGAGGATCTCGCCGATGGTCGACCTGGTGCCTCGAGCAGTCTGCCTGGGCGAGGCGATGATCATGCTCGCCGCCGAGACCGGTGCGCCGCTGGAGGATGTCGAGACGTTCCGGCGGTCCGTCGGCGGTGCGGAGTGCAACGTGGCCGGCGGGCTGGCCGCGCTCGACATCCCGACCGGCTGGATCTCCCGGCTCGGCGCGGACGGCTTCGGTCGGCATGTACTGCGTGACCTGGCGGCTCGCGGAGTCGAGGTCGGCGGGGTCGAGGACGACCCGGTCCGGCCAACCGGTCTCTATGTGAAGCACACCATCGGTGGTCGGACACGAATGCACTACTACCGCTCTGGTTCGGCCGCAGCCGCCATGGATGCGGGCTTCCTGGATCGGCCGGCCGTGCGGAATCGCCTGGTTGGTGCTGAGCTCGTCCACACCACCGGGATCACCGCGGCTATCTCTGCGACTGCTGCTGCGCTACTGGATCGCTTGGCAGCTCTCCGGGACACCTTGGGCTTCACGCTGAGCGTGGATCTCAACTGGCGACCGGCGCTGTGGCGTGACACCGATCCGGCGCCACTGTGGCGGTTGCTGCGTGCTGCCGATGTCGTGCTGATCGGTGCGGATGAGGCGATGCTCTTCGCTGGGACCAGCGACCCCGCCAGGCTGCGGGAGTTGCTCGGGCCGCGTTCCACGATCGTGCTGAAGTCCGATGCCCATGTGGCACTCGCGCTGGAGCCGGGCGGACGTCGTACGGAGGTCCCGGCGCTCTCTGTCGAGGTGGTCGAGCCTGTCGGCGCCGGAGATGCGTTCGCCGCTGGGTACTTGGCCGGGACGCTGCAGGGTTTGCCGATGGAGCAGCGGCTGCGGCTGGGGCACCTGAGTGCGGCGGCTGTGCTTGCTGTGCCGGATGATCATGCGGCTCCACCGGAACCCGCTGTCCGACGAGCACTGCTGAGCTGCTCGGACGAGGACTGGGCGGGGACGCAGGTAGGTCCGGGCGGCATCAGTTCGCCTGCGCTGGTAGGAGGTGCAGTGTGAGTCAGAGTCTGGCTAGAGCCCTGCAGATCCTGGTCAGCCTGGGAGAGGGGGAGCGCTCGCTGGACCAGCTCGCGGCCGAGCTGGAGGTGCACAAGACCACAGTGCTGCGCCTACTGCGGACCATGGAGGCCGAGCGGTTCGTCCGGCGGGACGAGGCGCACCGGTACCGATTGGGTTCCCGGCTGTTCTCCTTGGCGGATGCGGCCCGCGAGCAGCACGCAGTACGGGCTGTTGCTGGGCCGCACCTGCGGCAGTTGAACCAGCGGACCGGGCAGACGGTGCACCTCGCGGCGTACGAGAACGGGCAGGTCATCTACATCGACAAGCTCGACAGCGTGCAGTCGGTGCGGATGTATTCGCAGGTCGGTGTGCCCGCGGCCCTGCACTGCACAGCTGTCGGCAAGGTGCTGCTCGCGGCCCAGCCGAAGCGGCAGCGCGAGGCCCTGCTGGCCACGATCGAGTATCACCAGTTCACGCCGAACACGATCGGCGGGCCGGACCAACTGCGGGACGAGCTGGACAAGGTGCGAGAGCAGGGCTGGGCGCACGACCGGGCCGAGCACGAGTCCTTCATCAACTGCATCGGTGCTCCGATCACCGAGCGCTCCGGCCGGGTGGTGGGGGCCGTGTCCGTCTCCGTACCGGACCTCCTGCTCAACTATGACCAGGTGCTCGAACTGTTGCCCGAGTTGCTGGCCACCACGGCGGCGATCGGTGCCGACTACAACAACTGAGCGACTGCAACAACTGCCGCGACGACTACAACCGACGAAAGAGGAACCCTGCATGTCCGACAAGACCGCCGTCTCCACCACCGAGGCGCCCGCGCCGATGCCCGTGTTCTCCCAGGGGGTGCGCAAGGGCAACATCCTGCAGGTGTCGGGTCAGGGCTCGGTCGATCCGGCGACCGGCGGGTTCGTGTTCGAAGGTGACGTGAAGGCGCAGACGACCCGGGTGCTGCAGAACATCGAGGCCGTCCTGACGGCCGGCGGTGGGAGCTTCGACGACGTGGTGATGCTGCGCGTCTACCTGACCACCCGCGACGACTTCGTCCCGATGAACGAGGCGTACGGCGAGTTCGTCGGCCCGCGCTGCCCGAGCGGCGTGCTGCCGTCCCGGACCACCGTCTTCACCGGGCTCCCGCTGGAGCAGATGCTCGTCGAGATCGACGCGCTCGCCGTGCTGGACTGACGGCTCGACTGTTGGCTCCCAGGCCCAGGGACGTCGTTGGCAGCCTGGGCCCAGGAGTTTGCGCTTACCAGTTCACAGTGTCCGAGGACTGGCGCGCTGTCTCAGATTCGGACAAGGTGGGTGGTGGAAGGCACAACCTTGGACCCCACCGACCAGAGCCGGCAGATCGCGGCCGCCCGGGCGGACTTCCTCGCCTCGGGCACGGCCGCGTTTCGCGATGTCCCGGCGGTGGTGGCTGCCTCCTGGCAACGGTCCGTCCAGGCGGGCGTGGATCCGGACCAGGTGCGGGCGGAGTACTTCAGTGATCTGGACACGTCGTCGCGCCTGGTCCGCTGCTCGCAGCCGATCCTCGACCGGCTCAGCGAGGACACCTCGGACATCCCGCTGAGCATCGCGCTGACCGACAGCAAGGCCAGGCTCCTCACCCGGCTCGACACGAGTCCCGCGGTCGGGGCACGCCTCGACGACATCTCGTTCGCGTCCGGTTTCGGGTATGCCGAGACGGATGTCGGGACGAACGGCGTGGGAACCGTCTTCGAAGCGGGGCGGTCGGTCCACGTGGTCGGCGCCCAGCATTTCCACCAACGGCTGCAGCCCTTCGCCTGTGCCGGAGCACCGATCCGGGACCCGCTGAGTGGTCAGATCGAGGGTGTCCTCGACATCAGTTGCCTGGCGGAGCATTCCAACCCGCTGATGCATTCCTTGGTCCGATCGGCGGCCCAGCAGATCGAGCGGAACCTGCTGCTCGACCGCAGCCGCCTCCAGCAGGCGGTGTTCGAGACCTTCGTCCGGGTGGACTCGCGGACCCGGGGCGCGGTGGTGGCGATCGGTGGCAGCGTGGTGATGGCGAACGCGGTCGCGCAGGCGCTCTTCGACGCCACTGAGCAGCGCTCGATCCAGGAGCACATGCGGTACCTCGGGACGCGGCCCGACAAGGTGGTCGACGAGATCGAGCTCCCGACCGGCAGGGTCGTCCGGATGCGCGGGACCCGCGTGCTCGTGAGCCAGGACGTGGCGGGCGTGGTGGTCGAGGTGGCTCTGCGGACCCTCGAAACCCCTGCCCCAGCAGGCGAACTGCCGTCGGTCATCTCCGCCGCGACACCAGCGCGGTCGGACACATCCTCCGTCCGGCATCCACTGGCCGGCTTCAAGAAGCTCAGCAGCAGTGGCCAGTCCCCGCTCTGGAAGCGAGCGTGTGCGGAGATCGCGTCCGCGCTCGCGCAGCACCAGTCGCTGCTGGTCATCGGCGAGACCGGCACAGGCAAGTTCTCGCTGGTCGCCGAGATGTACCACAGCGTCACGCCGGACGGCCGCAGCATGCTGATCGATGCCGCCGAGTTGTCGAAGGACTCGTACGGCAATGCCGAGGAGGCACTGGAATCCGTCACCCTTCCGACGCTGTGGATCTTCCGCAACCTCGATGCCCTGTCCACCGAAGGGGTGGATCGGCTGAACACCTTCCTGATGGCGTTGGCCGACAGCGAGAGCCCGGCGTACGTCGCGGCCACGTTGTCGAACGCGAGCGTCGACTCGGAGTTGCCGTTCCGCGATGCGCTGGTGCACTTCGAGCACGCCACCACCTTGCCGCCGCTGCGCCACCGGACCGAGGACATCCCGATCGTGGTGACGCAGGTGCTCGCCAAGCTCTCCCCGCTGCGCGAACGCCGCGTCAGCCCGGCGGCGATGCGGGTGATCTGCGGCTACTCGTGGCCGCGGAACATCCACCAACTGGAGGAGGCGCTCCGAGCGGCCATCGGCAAGCGCCCGGTCGGCGAACTCCAGCCCGAGGACCTCCCCGGCTACTGCCACAATTCCGCCCGCCGCCAGCTCACCGGCCTCGAGGCAGTCGAGCGCGACGCGATCGTCCAGGCGTTGCACGACGCGGACGGCAACCGGGTCCAGGCCGCCGCCGCTCTGGGCATCGCCCGGTCCTCCCTCTACCGCAAACTACGAACCTTCGGCATCGAAACGATCTGACCCAGGGCAGGCACGGTTCTGCTGAGCCGCCCTGCCCTGGGCCAGCCGCACTCCTACCGCTGGCGCAGGGGTTCGACGTCGACCATCACGTCCGACTGTTGGTGCGGTGGGTTGTTGCCAGGTACGTCGGGCTCGGCGAATCGCGCGTCGGTCCAGAACGGCAGCGCCGCGGTCGCGGTGGTGTCCAGGCTGTTGTAGTCACCGATGAAGACCCCGGTCCTGAATGCCAGGTCGGGACTCCAGGAGACCTCGCTGACCCTCCTGACCGACCACGTCGATCCGCCGTTGGTGGACTGAGCCAGCGATGTGTCGATCAACGGATGGGCGAACCCGCGATCGAAGTAGGCGACAGCGACAATCCCTGCCGGCGACACCGACAGCCAGGGGAAGAACTGGTCGTCCCGGTTCGTGCTGACCTGCCTGGCCGGGCTCCAGGTCTGTCCACCGTTGGATGATCTCGTCACGAAGACGTCGACGTTCGTGTCGGTGGCCGTGCCGTTCCGGTTGTCGGCCCACGCAAGGTACAAGGCCCCGGTCCTGGCGTCCACGTCGATGTTCCCGTTCGCATTGACCCTGGCGCACATGTTGTCCAGCGTTTGCCTGTCCGCGCAGACGGGGTACGAACCCGAGCCGTCGACCACACCCGTGATCCGAACGGGATCGGAGAAGGTCTGGCCGCCATCGTCAGAGCGGACCAACAGATACTGGCCGACGCTGCCCGGCGCATTGGCCGCATCGCCGGGCGTGTTGAAGTTTTCGAAAGCGACGTACAGCCTGCCGGTCCGTGGATCGACCACGGGAATCGAGAACTGGTCCTCGTCGCACGCCGGTGGGTCCGCGTCGCCGGACTGCGGTCCGCAGAACGCCGCGGAGGCACCGGAGATCTCGTCCGGCGTCGACCAGTGCCTGCCCTGATCGTCCGAGAACGCGAGGAAGATCGGTGCGTCCAGGAACCCCAGGCCGCCCGGACCGAAGTCGAATCTGGTCCAGGTGACATACAGACGGTCAGCGCTGACCTTGCCCAGGTCGGTCCCCGGAACCAGCGGAACGCCTGCTGGGCGGGGCCCGGCGGTCATCCACTCCTTGTCGTGGAAGATGCGGCAGTCCGCCGGCCCGCCGTTGTGTACGACGATGCCGTCGCCGAGCACAAGCCCGGAGTCGGCTGGTACCGAGTCCACCGGCACCGTCCAGGTCACGCCCTGGTCCTCGGAGCGGATCGCCGCGACATACGAATCGCAGTCGTCGCGGCCGAAGGCGATGAAGGAGGCGTAGGCGGTCCCTTCGCGGTCGAAGGCGATGACGGGGTCACCTGAGCCGAGCATCTTGCGGCTCGGCGTGATGACCTGTCGCGCGTGCCCGCTGTACGGCCACGTCCTCCCACCGTCGAAGGATGCGTAGATGCCCATCACGGAGTCCACGGCGGGCTCGTAGTCATTCGCTCCGCCGATGACGTTTCTGCGATCGGTGGGGTTGACGGCGATGGACGTCTCGTTGGCGGGGTAACCCTCCCCGCTGCCCTGTCGCTGGGCTCCCGGGTCCCGCTTGTTGTCACCGTTGACCTGGATGTCGTCCGACCTGGTGGTGCTTCCCGGAGCACGGCGGGCGGCCGAACTCTGCACCCCTTCGGTTCCCGTCAGAAGGCTTCGATCAGCCACACCGGACAGCGGAGGATGTCCGGGCCCGGCTTGATAGGTGAACCGACCCGCAGGTGCGGCTTGCGTAGTGCCCACGGTGGACAGAGTCGCCACCCCGACACCGAGGATCATGAGGACTGCAACCGCTTTGCTCTTTCGCATTGCCCCTCCCCAGAGCAAGACCGAATGAAATCACCGGCTGGAGCCGGTGCCGCCCAGTCGCTGCGGTCGGTCGGCGTGGCGCTCGGGGATGTTCGCCCTCCCTCCTGACTCGACCACTCGGGCGACGTCAGGGCGCTGTCAGCCTAGACCCGTAGATCCGGGGCAGGAACCTCTGAGAGGCAGGGGCCAGGTGACTTCCGCTCAGTCGCGATTTCCCGCATCGTGGGATAGGGCTTCGCGTTGTGGGAAATTGGCCCGTATGCTGCTGCCGATCTTGTATCCGGAGGGCCTCTGTATGTCAGGTGATCCAGCGGCTCCGCGCCGTACCGCGGTCCAATCGATCGATCGGGCGGTGGCGATCCTGCGCTGCTTCGACGCCCGGCGGCCGGACCAGGGGATCAGCGATCTGGCCCGGGCGACCGGCTTGTCCACCAGTACCGTGCACCGGTTGTTGCTGGCCATGCAGGCGAACGGCCTGGTCCGCCAGACCGTCGACCGCCGCTATGCCCTCGGACCGCTCGTCGCCCAGCTGGCCCGCAGCGGCGGGATCCCCGACACCCTGCGGGACGCGGCCATGCCCGTACTGCGAGCGCTGCGTGACGACACCGAGGAGACTGCCGCGGTGCACGAGTTGCTGCCCTCTGGGGAGCGCGTAGTACTCGATCAGGTTGAGAGCCATCACCAGTTGCGCCGTACGTACACCGAGTTCGGCATCCCGGTCCCGTTGCCGCAAGGTGCGCCGGGCAAGGTGTTGCTCGCGTTTGCGCCGTGGGAGCAACAGGTCGCAGTACTGGCTGTTCCGCTCGAACAGGTGCTACCGCAGACGATCACTGATCCCGCAGTACTGGCTGCGCAGTTGGCTGAGGCCCGGCGAAGCGGGTATGCCCGGTCCATGGCCGAGCGCACTCCAGGGATCCGCAGTGTGGCTGCAGCGGTCTTCGACTTCTCCGGCCAGGCTGTCGGTTGCCTCAGCCTCTCCGGTCCTGAACTGCGGATGCCGCCGGACCGCCTGAGCCAGCTAGGTGACCAGGTCGCCCAGGCCGCTTGGTCAGCTTCCGAACTACTCGGCGCCACCACCGCAGTACGCGAACGTTGCATAGCGCTCGCCACCGCGCCCGCTGCTGTACCGGCCCGGTAGTCCGCCGATGCAGGAACCGGTGAGCCTCTGGAAGATCGCCCCCTCTGTCTATCTGCCCGCGCTGCTCTATGGCATCGGGCAGGGCGCGATCGCTCCGGTTATCGCCCTGTCGGCCATCAACCTCGGCGCCTCGTTCGCCGTAGCCAGCCTGGTCGTCGCCGCGGCCGGTGTCGGCCAGGTGATCGGCGATATCCCCGCCGGCGCCCTCACCACCCGCATCGGCGAACGCCGCGCCATGCTGCTGGCCACTCTGCTCGTCTCCGTCGCGCTGGTCGCCTGCCTGGTGGTCCCGACGGTTTGGGGACTCGCCCTCGCGATCGGAGCCACCGGACTCGCCGCATCCGTCTGGGGCCTTGCCCGCCAGGCCTACCTGAGCGAAGCCGTTCCGCTGCAGCTGCGAGCCCGCGCCCTGTCGACACTCGGCGGCGTCCAACGCATCGGCTCTTTCGTTGGCCCGTTCCTGGGAGCCCTGGTGATGCGTTTCCTCGGCACCGACGGCGCCTACTGGGTCCACCTGGTCGCCGCCCTGCTTGCTTGCGCCGTGCTGGCGAGCCTCCCCGACCTCGAGTCCGTACGCCGCAACCGCCTGGCCCGGCCGGTCGCCATGCAGTCCACCCGCACGGTGATCCGCGACCACCTCCCCGTACTACGAACACTCGGCGTCGGCGCTCTCCTCGTCGGCGCAGTACGCGCATCCCGCCAGGTCGTGATCCCGTTGTGGGCCGAGCACATCGGCCTGGATCCGCAGACGACCAGCCTGATCTTCGGCATCTCCGGTGCGGTCGACATGCTGCTCTTCTATCCGGCCGGCTCCGTGATGGACCGCTTCGGCCGGAAGTGGGTCGCAGTACCGTCCATGGCAGTCCTGGGCCTGGCGCATCTCCTCTTACCGCTGACGCATTCCGTCCACGCGTTGACAGCGGTCGCCCTCCTGATGGGCGTCGGCAACGGTCTGGGTGCCGGCGTGATCATGACGCTGGGCGCCGACGCCTCCCCACCGGTCGGCCGAGCCCAGTTCCTCGGCGCCTTCCGCCTCTTCGCCGACACCGGCAACGCCGCCGGCCCCTTCCTCCTCGCCGCAGTCACCGCCCTGGCCGGCCTGGCCCCCGCGATCCTCGTCCTAGGCCTCACCGGCTGGGCCGCCGCCACCGCCATGAGCCACTGGATCCCACCCCACCCCGTCGCCCCACCAGCAGTCGATCCCTAGCCGGATTTGGTGCGGGCGTCACCGGCGGTTACTCTTGAGGCTGCCGAAGACCGCTGGTTGTCGCTCCCGGAGCGACTGAAGGTCCCACAAGTTCGTGGGCGGCCCGCGCAGGTGACAAGTAGTGGAGAGTTTTTCACGCCCTTGCGCCCGCGCAGGGGCGTTTTCGATGTTGAGGGTCCTGGCCGGTGTGGCAAAGAAGCCCAACCTTGTCGATCGACAAGGCGGAAGGAGACCCATGGCGAGGCCGGACAAGGCTGCCGACGTCGCAGAGCTCACGGAGAACTTCAAGAGCTCTACCGGCGCCGTGCTGACCGAGTACCGCGGACTCACCGTGGCGCAGTTGCGGCAGTTGCGCACTACGCTCGGTGACGACGTGAACTACGCCGTGGTGAAGAACACGCTGACCAAGATCGCGGCCAAGGACGCGGGAGTGGAGTCGTTCGACTCGCTGCTGCAGGGTCCGTCGGCCATCGCCTTCATCAAGGGCGACCCGGTGGTCGCGGCCAAGGGGCTGCGTGACTTCGCCAAGGCCAATCCCCTTCTCGTCATCAAGGGCGGTGTGCTGGACGGCAAGGCACTCGACTCTGACGAGATCAACAAGCTCGCTGACCTGGAGTCGCGTGAGGTTCTCCTCGCGAAGCTCGCAGGTGCGATGAAGGCGGCCCCGCAGCAAGCGGTGTCGTTGTTCGCTGCTCCGCTCGCTCAGGCTGCCCGCCTGTTCGCGGCGCTGCAGGACAAGCTGCCGGCCGAGGCTGCCCCCGTGGCAGACGAGGCTCCGGCCGTGCAGGACACGCCGGCCGAAGCACCTGCCGAGGCGAGCACCGAGGAGACCCCGTCAGCCGACAGCTGACGAGATCACCTCACGCAGGACCCCATTCAGTCATCAGCTAGCAAGACACTTACGGAAGGACCGCCAAAATGGCGAAGCTCAGCACCGAAGAGCTGCTCGGCCAGTTCAAGGAACTCACCCTGCTCGAGCTCTCTGAGTTCGTGAAGGCCTTCGAGGAGGAGTTCGGCGTGACCGCCGCTGCTCCCGTCGCCGTCGCCGCTGCCCCGGGTGCCCCCGGCGCCGCTGCCGAAGAGGCTTTCGAGCAGGACGAGTTCGACGTCGTCCTCGAGGCGGCCGGCGACAAGAAGATCCAGGTCATCAAGGAGGTGCGTGGCCTCACGAGCCTCGGCCTGAAGGAGGCCAAGGACCTCGTCGAGAGCGCGCCGAAGGCCATCCTCGAGAAGGTCGACAAGGCCGCCGCGGAGAAGGCCAAGGAGGCCCTCGAGGGCGCCGGGGCCACCGTCACCGTCAAGTGACCTTCGCGGCCCGGTACTAGCCGGCCGCACCCAGCACCAAAACGAAGGGCGGTCCCGCAAGGGGCCGCCCTTCGGCATGTCCGGCCGAAGCAGAACGGGTGACCATGGTGGCCGGATATGGCCAGACGTGGGGTGCGGGTGCGGGGGAGTCTTGAGTCCTCATCGACTCGGTCCAGGAGGACTCAAGTGCTCGCAAAGGTGTTTCCCATCAAGCTGAAGGACGGCGACCAGGCGAAGGCGGAGGAGCTCGTGCTCGCCTTCGCGCCGCAGGGACCTGGGCAGGAAGAGGGCACCCTGTCGTTCCGCGTCTACCGCGATCCGGCGAACCCGGATTACCTGCTGTTCGTGGAACATTTCGCCGACCAGGCGGCGTACGACGCGCACACCGGCTCGTCGGCGTACAAGGAACTGATCGCCGGGCAGTTCGCCGATCTGATCGTGGAGTTCGTGGAGATCGACCACGAACTGCTCGTCAGCCTCTGACGATGACGATCGACAGAAGCGCTCAAGCGCGCGAGTTCCAGGCCCTGCACCAGAAGCCTCCGCTCGTCCTGCCGAATGCCTGGGATGCGGGGTCGGCGAAGGCGATCGAGGCGGCAGGCGCGCAGGCGATCGCGACCACCAGTGCCGGCGTTGCCTGGGCAGCGGGGACTGCGGATGCGGGTGGACTCACCCGCTCCGACGCTTTCGAGGCCTTACGCCGCATCGTCGCTGCCGTCTCCGTGCCCGTCACCGCCGACATCGAGTCCGGGTACGGCGGGTCGCCGGCTGAGGTCGCGGCGACCGTTGCCGAGGTCATCGCGATCGGAGCCGTCGGCATCAACCTGGAAGACAGCGCCAACCGTGCATTGATCGACCCGGCAGCACAGGCGGAACGGATCGCAGCGGCACGGGAAGCCGCTATCGCTGCAGGTATCGAGCTCTGCATCAACGCTCGCATCGATACCTACTTCTTCGGGGACCCAGCGGAGACGGTCGAGCGGGCCGCGGCCTACACCGAGGCTGGTGCGGACGTGGTGTTCGTCCCGGGGCTGCTGGACCCGGTCGCGATCCGCCAGTTGGTCGCCGCGATCTCGTTGCCCCTGAACCTGATGGTCGGTCCAGGCGCGCCAACTGTCGCCGAACTCGTCGAACTCGGAGTCGCGAGGATCAGCGTGGGCCCCGCGATCACCGCACGCGCCTATGCACTCGCCGGTGCGGCCGCGGCAGAGCTGCTCACCGACGGCACCTACAACACACTGGGGTAGTAACGCGCCGCTGTCATCCGAGGATGGCAGCGGTCTCCAGGTGGGTGGCCGCCAGCGCTCGCCACGGCCGCCATGCTTCGGATTCCTCGTCACGGGGAAAGGCATCTCGCGCCCCGAGCCGCAGCGCGATCCACTGCGCAGTTCTCTCCGTGACGCCGGAGACCGCGGTCAATGACCCGATCAGCTCGTCCAGCGACTCACCGCCGTCCAGCGACACGTTGCCCCCAGCAACCGCTGCGGCCAGTGCCCTGACAATCGCTTCGACCTCAGACGGTACGCCGTACTGGTCCGCCCGCGCGAGCGTCTCCGCCGACGGGAAGGTATGCGTCAATCCATAGCCGAGGCCGGCGAACGGTGTTCCCTGAGCCTCGACCAGCCGGCCAAGTGCGTCCCTCCCGCCGGCTTCGCCGAGGCAATCAGCGACTACCGCCTGCACGGCGACCTCGAACGGCCCCCAGATCCCCGGCACCCGCAGCCCGGGACGCGCCGCGATCAGCGGTCCGATCACGGGGTCTCCCGCGAGCTGGGCCGCGGCCAGCACCGGCTCGGTCTGCAGGCCGACGAGACGGCCCGCTCTCTCGACCACGTGGATCGTCCCTTCCCAGTAAGGAAGATGGGCCTTCAACAGGAGGTGATCGGAGCCTGCGGGTGCGATCTCGAGCAGTCCGGGATCGCCGTCGAGGGTGATCGTGCGCCGGTAGACGCCGTCAACGACCGACTCCACCCCGGGAACGGCGTTCCGGGCGAGGAAGGCGGCCATCGCGTCCCAGTCGTAGGGCGGCGTGAACGGCATCCGCAGCAGCAGACCGCCGTCCGCCGCCAGCCGGTCGTTGCGCCGGCGCCGCTGCCTGAGCTCACCCGGAGTCGACCGGAACACCTCGCGGATGGCCCGATTGAACTGGCGAAGGCTGCCGAATCCCGAGGCGAAGGCGACATCCGCGATGGTCAGCTCCGAGTCGTCCAGCAGCCTCCTGGCGAAATGAGCCCGCCGCGACCGGGCGAACTGGTCCGGTGTGACGCCGAGATGATCGTTGAACATCCGCCGCAGATGCCGCGCCGATACCCCGAGCCGCCGGCCGAGCGCCGCCTCGCCCGCGTCGTCGAGCACGCCGCTGATGATCAACTGCACCGCGCGACAGACCAGTTCGGGCGCCTCGTCCGCCACGGTCCCCGCCACCCGGTACGGCCGGCACCGCAGGCACGCCCGATACCCCGCGGCCTCCGCGGCAGCGGCCAGCTCGAACGTCCGCACATTCTCGGCCAACGGCTTGGCCCCACACCCTGGCCGACAGTAGATGCCGGTCGTCCGCACCGCCGAATAGGTCGTCACGCCCCACCCCCAACCGCCCGTCGCTACCACGTCCGGACACACTCCAGAGACTAGGCACCCGTTCCGACACTTTCCGCGGTCTGGCCTAAGAGGCGTTGCTGCGGACCTCTGAAGCAGTACGGCGGGCGTGGTTCAACAGGGTGCGGCGGGCCGGGGCACCTAGATATCTGTGGGCGCCTTCGGCGACGACGATGGCGAGGGCGATCCAGGCGATCGCGAGCAGGCCGTTCGCCAGGGAGCCGGCGTGGACGGGGCCGAAGCCGTGGACCACGATCGTGTGGAGCAGGAAGAGGGCGTAGCTGATGACGCCCAGTCGGATCATCACGTTGGTGGAGAGCAGCACTGAGGTCCAGGAGCCGCGCGTGGCCGCGACGGTGAGGATCACCAGAGCCAGCGGCGCCGACCACAGTGCGCTGTACTGCACCGCACTGCTCGAGCCGAACAAGATGATCACCGCTACCGCATAGATCACAGCACCCGCCTGCACCAGATAGGCGGCACGTGTAGTGGTCAGGCGATACACCCAGTACGCCGCTCGCGTGGTCGGCCGCTGCACCGAGTACGCCGTACGGGTGGCTAGGCCGGCCACGATCATGCCGATCACGAGATCCGGCACCCAGACGAGGGGATTGCGGTAGAGCCAGGCATCGGAGCCCGTGGTCAGCCGTACGCCCAGCACGACCAACTGCAGTGCGAACGCGACGAGCAACGAGGTCGCGGGACTCGTGGCGACCACCCGGGCCAGCAGGGGATAGGCGCAGTACAGAAGGAGAGCGGTCCCGACGAACCAGGCCTCAGGACCGAAGACAGTCCGGATCCAGTCGCCGCCGTTGAGGGCGCCGAGGATCAGTACGCCGAGCCCGACCACCACGAACAGCGGAGCCAGCCGAGCCACCCGGGCCATCGCATAGCGGCCGAGCGCCTGCCGCCCGGACCACACCGTCAGCGACGGGTAGTTGTAAGCCAGCACGAACCCGGACAGCAGGAAGAAGAACGGCACGCCCAGCGACGCCCCCGCCACCAGGTCATGCAAGAAGGCCGGCGCAGTCCGCCAGACGCCCACCTGAGACGCGACCACCCCGACAGCGGCGAGCCCGCGAAGTCCTGTCAGCGCAAGGATCTCCGGCCTGGGATGGGAGAGCGCAGCGCCTTGCTCGACCGATGTGAGTCCGCTCACGCCGAGACCTTCTCAGTCGCACGCTCAGTGACAGCCGGCCGCCGCGTCAGCCGCAGTACGGCCCGACGAGCCGGTACTTCGATCAGCCGGTGCGCGCCTTCCCCGACCAGTAAGCACAATCCGACGATCACCAGCACCGCCAGGTACGCCGCCCAGCCGGGTGGATCCGCCAGCATGCTGTTGGGATCCCTCCCCAGATAGGCCAGCAACGGCCGGTGCGTCAGGTAGACGGCATAACTAGCAGTACCCAAAGTCACCAGGGCCCGGGTGGCAAAGAAGCGGGACAGCCACGCAGTAGGCGCAGCAGCCATCGACAGCAGCAGTACTGCGAACGGCACGGTCCACATCGCCCCGTAGAACGCAGGCAGCTGCCAGTCGGCCAGAGACGGTCCGATCGACGCCACAACGAGCACAAAGCCGACACTAACCACCTGCACCCAACCCGCCAGCCGCTCGCGCAAGCGGAATCCCCGCAGCAGCAGGAAAGCTAGCGAGATCCCGACCACGAACTCGGACAACCGCGGCAAGGGATTGCGGTAGAGCCACCGATGACCGGACGACGGATCCTTCACCGACAGGAAGGCCCATCCCTCAGCCGTGAAGATCGCGACCAGTGCCACCTGCACGGCGAAGGCGACCACCATCACTCCGACGAGTCCGAGACTCCCGAACCGCTTGGAGACATAGGCGATCACGGGCACCAGGAGCGGGAACACGGCGTACAGGAAGATCTCCACGCAGATCGACCAGCCGGGCGAGTTGTAGCTGGCCTGGCCGATCGAATAGTCCCCGGACCACGACTGGATGGCGAGCACATGCCGCCACAACGACTCCTGCGGTACGCCGTGCGCGGCGCGCTGTATTACCAGGAACAACAGCACCACCCAGTACAGCGGCATCACCCGCGCGATCCGGGCCAGGTAGAACCGCCACAGCCGGGTGCCGGCCGTGATCGTCAGCGTCGAGTAGTTCCACGCCAGCACCAGCCCGGACAACATGAAGAACAGCGGGACCCCGATATAGCCGGAG
This sequence comes from Kribbella sp., assembly GCF_035687465.1. Taxonomy (NCBI): domain Bacteria; kingdom Bacillati; phylum Actinomycetota; class Actinomycetes; order Propionibacteriales; family Kribbellaceae; genus Kribbella; species Kribbella sp. The sequence continues at coordinate 47,635 of NZ_DASRXP010000685.1, read as the reverse complement.
GCAACCAGGTTCCGTAACGGTGACGGTGCCGAAGCTGGTAACCCGATGTGATGCAACACGACGGCGAGGGCTGCCGCGGCCCGGACGCCCGTCAGCGCTAGGATCTCGGCACGCGGGTGCGGGAGCTGATCCCCGTGCTGCGGTGAAGCGATACCGTGCGGCACCCGCAGGACTGTACCGGACCGTCCTGCCCGGCCTCGGACGCAGTACCCCGGACGGAACGTGACCAGAGCGTGACTAATTGATCGCAAACACTTGATACACAGGGGTTACGCAAAAAGGTACTCGTGCGTAACCTAGGCAACCGCGCCCTCGTTGAACCGATGCCAAGTCGTCGGTTCGGGGCCTGTACGACCAAAGACCCGTGAGGAGGACCGGTGGGCGTAGAAGTCCGCGTAGAGGGACTCACGAAGTCCTTCGGCAGTCAGCTGATCTGGGGCGACGTGTCCCTGACGCTGCCTGCAGGCGAGATCTGCGTGATGCTGGGCCCTTCCGGTACCGGTAAGTCCGTATTCCTCAAGACGCTGATCGGTCTGCTCAAGCCGGACCGGGGCCACGTGCACATCGAGGGCGTCGACATCGCCACCTGCTCGGAGCGCAAGCTGTACGAGGTGCGCAAGCTGTTCGGCGTGCTGTTCCAGGACGGCGCGATGTTCGGCTCGATGAACCTGTACGACAACGTCGCCTTCCCGCTCCGCGAGCACACCCGCAAGTCCGAGTCCGAGATCCGCTCCATCGTGATGGAGAAGATGGAGATGGTCGGCCTGGTCGGGGCGGAGAAGAAGCTGCCCGGGGAGATCTCCGGCGGCATGCGCAAGCGCGCCGGCCTGGCCCGCGCGCTGGTGCTGGAGCCCGAGATCCTGCTCTTCGACGAGCCCGACTCCGGCCTGGACCCGGTCCGCACCGCGTTCCTGAACCAGCTGATCATCGACCTGAACGAGATGACCCAGGCGACCTGCCTGATCGTCACGCACGACATCAACACCGCGCGCACCGTGCCGGACAACATCGGCCTGCTGTACCACCGGCACCTGGCGATGTTCGGCCCGCGGGAGATGCTGCTGTCCAGCGAGGAGCCGGTGGTCCGCCAGTTCCTGAACGCCCAGCGGATCGGCCCGATCGGCATGTCCGAGGAGAAGGACGCCGAGGACCTCGCCCGCGAGGCCGACCAGGAGCTGCCGCCGCTGCCGCCGATCCCGGTGCAGCAGCTGCCGAGCAGCGGTGTGATCCGTCCGACGCAGCGGCCACCGGGACAGTGGTGTGCCGACAACGGGGTGACCCCGCCGCCGGGCTCCTTCGCCTCCGATGTGGTGGGGGCTACGTGACTGTTGACGCGACCGCCCCGCTGAAGCACGCAGGATCGCTCTTCGCGTTCGCACTCGACACCGCCAGGGCCTCTGTCCGGCGGCCGTTCCAGCTGCGCGAGTTCCTGCAGCAGGCCTGGTTCGTGGCCAGCGTGACGATCATCCCGACCGCGCTGGTGGCGATCCCCTTCGGTGCGGTGATCGCGCTGCAGGTCGGCGGGCTGATCCAGCAGTTCGGTGCCCAGGCGTTCACCGGGTCCGCTGCGGTGCTGGCCGTAGTACGGGAGGCGTCGCCGATCGCGACCGCTCTGCTGATCGCGGGAGCGGGCGGTTCGGCGATCTGCGCGGACCTCGGCGCGCGCAAGATCCGCGAAGAGCTGGACGCGATGATGGTGCTCGGCATCGACCCGATCCAGCGCCTGGTGGTGCCGCGGGTGCTGGCCACCATGCTGGTCGCCTTCTTCCTGAACGGCTTCGTCAGCGTGGTCGGCGTGATGGGCGGCTACATCTTCAACGTGGTCCTGCAGGACGGTACGCCGGGGAGTTACATCGCCTCGTTCACCGCGCTCGCCCATCTGCCCGACCTGTGGCAGGGCCAGGCGAAGGCGCTGGTGTTCGGCTTCATCGCCGCGGTGGTCGCGTCGTACAAGGGGATGAACGCGGGCGGCGGCCCGAAGGGGGTCGGCGACGCGGTGAACCAGTCCGTCGTGATCACCTTCATGCTGCTGTTCGTCGCGAACTTCTCCATGACGGCGATCTACTTCCAGCTCGTACCGCCGAAGGGGGCCTGACCGTGACAGCAGCACAGTCAGTCCTCGATGTCCTGGTGAAGAAGCCGCTCCACTCCCTCGACCGGCTGGGTGAACAGCTCTCCTTCTACATCAAGGCGCTGGCCTGGTCGGGCAAGTCGATCACCCGCTATCGCAAGGAGATCCTGCGGCTGCTGGCCGAGGTGACGCTGGGCACCGGCGCCCTCGCGGTGATCGGCGGCACCGTCGGTGTGATCACCTTCCTGGCCTTCTTCACCGGGACCGAGGTCGGCCTGCAGGGGTACTCGGCGCTGAACCAGATCGGCACCTCGGCCTTCGCCGGCTTCGTCTCCGCCTACATCAACACCCGCGAGATCGGCCCGCTGATCGCCGGTATCGCGCTCGCCGCGACCGTCGGCTGCGGCTTCACCGCGCAGCTCGGCGCGATGCGGATCAGCGAGGAGATCGACGCGCTCGAGGTGATGGCGATCCCGTCGCTGCCCTACCTGGTGACCACCCGGATCATCGCCGGTCTGATCGCCGTCGTCCCCCTGTACGTCGTCGGCCTGCTCGCCTCGTACTTCGCGACGAGGCTGACCGTGACCACGTTCTACGGGCAGAGTACGGGGACGTACGACCATTACTTCCATCTGTTCTTACCACCGGGGGACGTGCTCTGGTCCTTCGGGAAAGTGCTGGTCTTCGCGGTCCTGGTGATCCTGGTGCACTGCTACCACGGCTACCACGCGACCGGTGGCCCGGCCGGAGTCGGTGTCGCGGTCGGTCGCGCGGTACGGACCTCCATCGTGGTGATCAACGTCGTCGACCTGCTGCTCTCGATGGCGATCTGGGGCACCACGACGACGGTCAGGCTGGCGGGGTAGCGATGGCCAAACGCGTCCTCGGGACAGCCTTCATCGGGCTGGTCTGCTTCCTGCTCTGGCTCACCTATGCCTTCTACGCCAAGATCTTCGTCGACACCGTGGACGTGAAGCTGGAGACCAGCCACATCGGCCTGCAGCTGAACCGGCACGCGGACGTGAAGCTGCGCGGCATCATCGTCGGCGAGGTCCGCAGTGTCTCGACCAACGGCGAGACCGCGACGATCGAACTGGCCCTGAAGCCCGACCAGGTCAAGGAGATCTCCAGCGCGGTCAGCGCGCGGATCCTGCCCAAGACCCTGTTCGGCGAGAAGTACGTCGCCCTGGTGCCGCCGAGGGGCGCGGAGGGCCGGGCGATCCGGGCGGGCGATGTGATCTCCCGGGACAAGACCGCGGTCGGCATCGAGATCGAGAAGGTGCTGAACGACGCGCTGCCGCTGCTGCAGGCGGTCGACCCCGCTGATCTGAACGCAACTCTGAACGCCCTGGCGACCGCGCTGGAGGGACGCGGCAGCGAGATCGCCGAGACCCTGACCCAGCTCGACGGCTACCTGAAGAAGCTGAACCCGAATGTGCCGAAGCTGATGGCGGCCCTGACCAAGCTGACCCAGGTCTCGGACATCTACGGCGACGTGACCCCCGACCTGGTCCGGGCGCTGCGCAACCTGACCATCACCGGCAACACCGTGGTGGAGAAGGAGCAGCAACTGCAGACCTTCTTCACCGACGTGACCACGCTGTCGACCACGGCGAACGGGTTCCTGAAGGAGAACGAGGACCGGGTGATCCGGCTCGGCGAGGTGAGCAAGCCGGTGCTGGACCTGCTGGAGCGGTACTCGCCGGAGTTCCCCTGCTTCCTCAAGGTGATGACGGACACCGCGCCGGTCCTGAGCGACACGTTCCGCGACGGGGCCCTGCACATCAACCTCGAGCTGATCACGAACCAGCCGACGCCGTACGAGTCGAACGAACTGCCGAAGTACGAGGACAAGCGCGGTCCCACCTGTGTCGGCAAGAACTACAGTCACCCGGGAGCCAAGCCGGGCCCGTACACGCAGGACAACCCGGCGCCGTACATCACCGGTGAGGACGGCGTGATCGGCGATCACAACAAGGAAGAGCGCTTCCCGCTGAACCTGACCCTGAACCGCTCGGCGCCCGGGTTCGCGATGGACACCGGCGGCGTCGGGACCCCCGCGGAACAGAAGGTGATCGACTCCTTCGTCGGTCCCGCGATGGGCGTCCCGGCAGGCGACGTACCGGATCTGGCCACCTTGATGATTGGCCCGCTGACTCGTGGAGGGCAGGTGAACCTGAAGTGAAGCTGCTGGACAGGAAGACCTCGTTCGACACCGTGCGGCTGGCGATCTTCGTGGTGGTCACCACCATCGCCACGGCTCTACTTGCCGTCACGATCGGGAACATCACCTTCAACGCGACCACGAAGTACCGGGCCGTGTTCACCGACGTGGTCGGGCTGAACAAGGGTGACGACATCCGGATCGCCGGGGTGCGGGTCGGCCAGGTCGACAAGATCGCGCTCCAGCAGACTGATGGCGGTCAGGGTGGGTTGGCGATGGTCACCTTCTCGGTCGACTCCGACCAGGTGCTCGACACCTCGACCCGCGCGACCATGCGCTACCGGAACCTGGTCGGCAACCGCTACGTCGCGCTCACCGAGGGCGTCGGTGGCGGCACCCGGATGAAGAAGAACGATGTCATCGACAAGGACCGGACCGCGCCGGCGCTGGACCTGTCGGTGCTGTTCAACGGGTTCAAGCCGCTGTTCACCGCGCTCACCCCGGCGGACGTGAACCAGTTCGCCTTCGAGGTGATCAAGGTGCTGCAGGGCGAGGGCGGCACGATCGAGAGCCTGCTGGCCCGGACCGCCTCGCTGACCACCACGCTGGCCGACGCGGACCAGGTGATCGGTGACCTGATCACCAACCTGACCTCGACGCTGCAGATCGTCTCGCAGCGGCAGGCGAACTTCTCCCAGTTGCTGGTGAACCTGCAGCGATTCATCACTGGGCTGAGCCAGGACATCAACCCGATCCTGGGCTCGCTCGGCTCGATCAACTCGCTGAACACCAAGACCGCTGGGCTGCTGCAGCAGACCCGGGTGCCGCTGAAGGCGGACCTGGACCAGCTCCGGACGATCGCGTCCACGCTGGACGACACCCAGGCGATCTGGGTGAAGACGCTGCAGAAGATGCCGGACAAGCTGAACACGATGACCCGGACCGCGTCGTACGGGTCCTGGTTCAACTTCTTCCTCTGCGGCTTCGACGGCAACGTCACCCTGCCGCTGGGCACCCGGATCCCGGTCAGCTACGACAACAACTCGGCGAGGTGCGCCAAGTGAAGCCGTTCAGAGAGCAGAACCAGGTCACCATCGGGGTGGTCGGCCTGGTCGTGATCGGGCTGATCATGCTGGCCGCCTTCAAGGCGCAGGATCTGCCGCTGATCGGCGGCGGGGTGAAGTACTCCGCGCAGTTCTCCGAGGCCGGCGGGCTGAAGCCGAACGACGAGATCCGGGTCGCCGGGGTCCGCGTCGGCCAGGTCCGCAAGGTTGATCTCGAGGGCAGCCACGTGCGGGTCGACTTCGTCGTCGACAAGGGCGTGAAGCTCGGCGACCAGACCGGCGCCGAGATGAAGATCAAGACGCTGCTCGGGCAGAAGTACCTGAAACTGAACCCGGCCGGTGAGGGGACGCTCAAGGAGGGTTCGGAGATCCCGCTGGCGCGGACCATCTCGGCGTACGACGTGGTCGACGCCTTCACGGATCTCGCCAACACCACCGAGCGGATCGACACCGCCCAGCTGGCCAAGGCCCTGGACACCTTGTCCACCACCTTCAAGAACACCCCGGCGGAGGTCAAGGCGTCCCTCGACGGGCTGTCCAGGCTGTCCCGGAACGTGGCCAAGCGGGACGAGGACCTGAAGAAGCTGCTCCAGCACTCCGACACCGTCACCAAGATCCTTGCCGACCGCAACCAGGAGCTGATCAAGCTGCTGAAGGACGGCAACACGGTGTTCCAAGCGGTGCAGGCCCGCCGCGATCTCGTCCACCAGTTGCTCGTGTCGACACAGAAGCTGGCCGCGCAAATCACCGCGCTGGTCCGGGAGAACCGCAAGGACCTGACGCCCACCCTGCAGAAGGTGAACGCCGTCCTCGCCACCCTGCTGGCGAACCAGAACGCGCTGGACGCCAGCATCCGTGGCCTCGCGCCGTACGCGCGGGTGTTCACGAACACGCTCGGCACCGGGCCGTGGTTCGACACCTACGTGCAGAACCTGGCCCCGGTTCCGGAGATCCCGCTGCCGAAGGTCCAGATTCCTGGTCTGCCGCCGATCCTGGGAGGTGGCGGATGAAGAGACCGGGGTGGTGGGGTGGGGAAAGTATCAAGATGGCTGCGTTCTCCCGGCTGGTTGCGATCGGTGTCGTGGTCGCGGTGCTGGCGGTCAGCGTGATCGCGCTCTGGCCGAACCCCGAACGGGTCTCCGCGACGGCGTACTTCCCCCGCGCGGTCAGTGTCTACCCGGGCTCGGACGTGCGGATCTTGGGCATCAAGGTCGGCGAGATCGAAAGTGTCACGCCGGCCGGCCGTTCGGTCCGGGTGAAGTTCTGGTGGGAGGCCAAGCACAAGGTGCCGGCCGACGCGAAGGCGGTGATCGCGTCGCCGTCGATCGTGGCCGACCGGTACCTCCAGCTCACCCCCGCCTACACCAAGGGTGACGTGATGGCCGACGGGACGGAGATCCCGTTGACCAGGACCGCCGTACCGCTGGAGCTGGACCAGATCTACCAGAGCCTGAACGACCTGTCCGTGGCACTCGGCCCGAAGGGCGCGAACGACCAGGGCGCACTGTCGCGGCTGCTGGACGTCTCTGCGGCCAACCTCAACGGTCAAGGCGCCAAGCTGAACCAGACCATCACGGACGTCTCGAAGCTGACGCAGACGCTGTCGGGCAACTCCGACAGTCTGTTCAACACGATCCGCCAGTTGCAGACCTTCGTCTCCGCGCTGGCCGCGAACGACTCGCTGGTCAAGCAGTTCAACACCAACTTCGCTGCCGTCTCGACCACCTTGGCCGGCGAGCGGAAGGACCTGTCCGCCGCGTTGTCCACTCTGGCGACGGCGCTCGGCGAGGTCGCGTCCTTCGTCAAGGACAACCGCGGGCTGCTGAAGACCACCATCTCCGGCGCCACCGACATCTCCCAGATCCTGGTCAAGGAGAAGGCCGCGCTGGCCGAGATCATCGACACCGCCCCACTCGGCCTGGGCAACCTGGCCCGCGTCTACAACCCGCAGTTCGGGACCCTGGACCAGCGGATCAACCTGGCCCAGCTGGACGACCCGGCAACGTTCATCTGCTCGCTGTTGCTCCAGGCGAACCAGCCGGTGTCCACCTGCTCGGCGCTGAAGCCCGTGCTCGACGCACTGCCGAAGCTCCCGCTGCTGAGCGCCATCACCGGCGACAGCAACACCGGCTCCGGCGGCCCAGCCGGTACTCCGTGGGCTCCCGCCCCGGCTCCGAAGCTTCCGAGTCCCGACAACGTCGACTCCACCCTCGGTGGCCTGGTCCCGGGAGCCACCCCATGAGGCGGCGGCTGAGGGTTCTCGCCGGCGTGGTTGCGCTGGCCACGTTGCTGAGCGGCTGCGACTTCAGTGTCTACTCGTTGCCGTTGCCGGGCGGCGCCAAGATCAAGGGACCGGCGTACACGGTCACGGTCGAGTTCAGCGACGTCCTCGACCTGGTGCCGAAGTCCTCGGTGAAGGTGGACGACGTCACGGTCGGAACGGTCGAGAAGGTCTGGCTCGAGGGCTACGTCGCGAAGGTGCGACTGAAGCTGCCGAAGAGCCTCGACCTGCCGGACAACGCCCGGGCGACGATCCGGCAGACCAGCCTGCTCGGCGAGAAGTTCGTCTCGCTGGCGCCGCCGACCGGTGACGAGAAGCCGCGCGGCAAGCTGGAGAACGGCGAGCTGATCCCGCTGTCGCGGACCACCAGCAACGTCGAGGTCGAGCAGGTCCTGTCCGCGCTCTCGCTGCTGCTGAACGGCGGCGGCGTGGCCCAGTTGCAGATCATCACCCAGGAACTGAACAAGGCGCTGACCGGCAACGAGCCGGCCATCCGCAGCGTGCTGACCCAGCTGAACACCTTCGTCGGGACGCTGGACAAGAACAAGCAGCAGATCGTCACCGCGATCACGGCGGTCGACTCGCTGGCGAAGAAGCTCAACGCGCAGAAGGCCACCCTGGCGACCGCGATCGACTCGCTGCCGAAGTCGATCGCCACCCTGGACAAGCAACGGGCCGCGCTGGTGAAGACCTTGCAGGCGCTGGCAACGCTGGGCAACACCGCGACCAGGGTGATCACGGCATCCCAGAAGGACCTGGTGGCCAACCTCCAGTCGCTGTACCCGGTGCTGACGAACCTGGCCAAGGCGGGGGAGAACCTGCCGAAGTCGCTGGAGCTGCTCTTCACCTATCCCTTCCCGGACGCTGCGGCAGATGCGGTGCAGGGTGACTTCACCAACCTGGTCATCACTCTCGACGTGAACACCCAGAAGGCACTGCAGGGCCTGCTCGGGCTGAACCTGCCCAGCACCGGGCTCACCTTGCCGACCGCCAAGCTGAGCCTCCCGGTCCACAACTCACCGCAGTTCCCGACCGCCGGCTCGACCGGTGGCCTGCCGCCACTGCCACTACCGACCGGCACAGCCACCAGCTGCATCACCGTGCTCGGTCTACCGGTCTGTACCCCGACGCTCAACCGGTCCGGGTTCGATCCGGAGCTGGCCAAGGTCCTGATGCCGGGGGTGGCCAAGTGATCAGCAGAACGGTCCGGATCCAGCTGATGGTGTTCCTGCTGATCACCGTGGTCGGCATCGCCTATGTCGGCGGCAAGTACGCGCAGGTGGACCAGCTGCTGTTCGACGACGACTACACCGTCAGCGCCAGCTTCGCCGAGTCCGGCGGCATCTTCACCGGCGCCGAGGTGACGTACCGCGGCCAGCCGGTCGGCCGGGTCGGCAAGCTCGAGCTGCTCTCCGACGGCGTCGAGGTCAACCTGGACATCGACAAGAAGCAGAAGATCCCGAACGACCTGCTCGCCGTGGTCGCGAACCGGTCCGCGATCGGCGAGCAGTACGTCGACCTGCAGCCGCGCCGCGACGGCGGTCCCTACCTGCAGGACCGCTCCAAGATCGCCCGGCAGGACACCGCGATCCCGATCGACACCACCGAGCTGCTGCTGAACCTGGACCAGCTGGTGAACTCGGTCGACAAGAACAGCCTGAAGACCACCGTCAAGGAGCTCGGCGACGCGCTCCGCGGCCGCGGCACCGACCTGCAGAAGATCATCGACAGCTCCGGACACCTGATCGACGACGCGGACGCGAACATCCTGCAGACGATCAAGCTGATCAACGACGGCGACACCGTGCTCGCCACCCAGGTGGCCAGCGGCGACGCGATCAAGACCTGGGCGAAGAACCTGGCGCTGCTGTCGGACACCCTGGTCAGCTCGGACGCGAGCATCCGGTCCGTGATCGACAACGGCTCGGCCGCGTCGACGCAGCTCACCGGCCTGATCCAGGACAACCGCGCGGACATCGCGGTGCTGCTGGGTAACCTGCTGACAGTGAGCGAGATGACCGCGGTCCGGCTGGACGCCGTCGAACAGTTGCTGGTGGTCTACCCGGCGGTGTCGATGGGCGGCTACGTAGTACCGGCGAAGGACGCGGGGACAGGGCACTACGACGCCCACTTCGGGCTCGTGCTCGGCGTCAGCCCGCCTGCCTGCCGAGCCGGCTACAACGGCACCGACAAGCGGGTCCCACAGGACACCACCAGCAAGGCCGCCAACTCCAAAGCCGCCTGTACTGCGAAGCCGTCGACCGGGATCGACGTCCGCGGCTCGCAGAACAAGCCGAACCCCACGTCCCGCGAGGATGCCAACCGGATCGGGTACGGCGTCGGGTACGACCCGGCCACCGGCGCGGCAGGTGGTTCCGGCGGCATGCCCGAACTGGTGCTCGGCTCGACCGGCGGCCAGGAGGATCTCCTCGGCGCGGACTCCTGGAAAGCCCTCCTCCTCGGACCGGTGACTGCGAAGTGACTTCAACCTCCCGGCGGGGCCCGGTGATTCTGGCCTGGGCGCTCAGCGTGCTGCTCGTGGTCGCGCTTGCGGCCGCGACCGTGTCGGTGCTCGCGTTGCGACGTCAGGACGTGCGGAACGAAGACCGTGCGGGCGCGATGCAGGCAGCCCGGCAGTTGGCGCTCGACTTCACCACCTATAACTACGGGACCTGGGACGCCGACGCGAAGCGGGTGGTGGACGACTCCACCGGGCAGTTCAAGGAGGAGTTCTCCTCCGGGTCGAACTCGGTCAAGACCGAGGTGGTGGCGAACAAGGCGACCTCCAAGGGCGATGTGAAGGAGGCCGCCGTGGTGTCGAACGACAAGGACTCGGCCCAGGTCCTGGTGATCGTGAACGCCGTGGTGACGAACACCGCGGCGTCGACCGGCGTCGAGCGGCGCTACCGGATCAAGCTCGACATGGTCCGCGAGAACAACCGCTGGCTGACCGCCGACTTCCAGGTCGTGGGCTGATGCCGGACCGCAACCGCAACCGCATTGCCGGCCGCCGCCGCCCCACCCCCGACCGCGGCCCACACACCCCGCCCGACACCGAGGACACCCCCACCGACGCATCCCCGCAAGCGCCCTCGGCGCCCGCCGAGCCGGGCGAGTCCACGGGCGTGCAGCCGCCCGTTGCCCCCGCCGTGGAGGAAGCGGAGGCGGCTGCGGCAGACGTGACCCCTACCACAGTCGACGCTGACGACCCGCTGGTAATGGTCCCGTCAGAGCGGCGAGGGCGGCGCACGGCCTGGCTGATCAGGCGCAGCACCTTACGGAAAGTAGCGGAGGCGGCTGAGGCAGCGGCGCCCGCGAAAAGAGCCCGGGCGGTCAGTGTGGTGCTGTCCGGCGTCCTGGCGGTGCTCATCGTGGTGATCCTGGCGTTTGCCGGGATTCTCGGGCTGAAGGCCTGGAAGGGGCAGCAGGCCGAGGACGCCCGGGGCGAGGCGGCCGCGGCGGGCCGGAAGGCTGCCGAAACCGCGCTCAGTTACGACTACCGCTCGCTCGACAAGAGCTTCGCCGCCGCCCGCGCCACCATGACCCCGGATTTCGCCACCAAGTTCGACGAGACCGCCAAGGTGGCCGGCGAGCTCGCCACCAAGACCAAGGCGACCGTGCGCGCCGAGGTCCGGGAGGTCGGCGTACGGGATGGTGACGCCGATCGCGTCACGCTGGTCATCTTCGTCAACCAGACGACCACCAGCACGATCACGCAGGGTAAGCCCCGGGTCGATCTGAACCGGACGAGATTCACGATGGTCCGAAACGGGGACCAATGGCTGGTCCAGGAGATCGCTGGACTGTAGTCTCATGGTGACTCCGGAAAGGTTCGAGTTCCGGGCGGCTCGCGGGTCCATCCACCCGCTGGAGACCCCGGGTCGGTCCTTGACGGAGAGGGTGGTCCGACGGCATAGTGTTGGACCCCATTGGACAGTCTTGCCCTGATCGGGTAATCTATTGCTTTGCGCTGCCTCTACCTCCCCCCTGGCTCAGGTCAAAACTTGACTAGGGCGGTTCGGCATGCGCTCCCAGCACCGAAGTGCCAGCACAGTAGTTACTTTGCGAGCCCGTGGAAGGACGCCCCTTGGTCGCCTCGCGCAACCCTCAGTCCGACAGTATTACCAACGTTTCCGGCTCCCGCCGCATCTCCTTCGCCAAGATCTCCGAGCCTCTCGAGGTTCCGGATCTACTGGCGTTGCAGGTGGACAGTTTCGACTGGCTGGTCGGGAACGAAACCTGGCAGGCCCGGGTGGCCGCCGCCGAGGCGGAGGGACGGACTGATCTGTCCTCCCCGTCCGGCCTGGAGGAGATCTTCGAAGAGATCTCCCCGATCGAGGACTTCAGCGGCACCATGTCGCTGTCGTTCCGTGACCACCGGTTCGAGCCCCCGAAGAACACGGTCGACGAGTGCAAGGAGCGTGACGTCACCTACTCGGCGCCGCTGTTCGTCACCGCCGAGTTCATGAACAACGAGACCGGTGAGATCAAGAGCCAGACCGTCTTCATGGGTGATTTCCCACTGATGACGCGCAAGGGCACGTTCGTGATCAACGGCACCGAGCGTGTCGTCGTGTCCCAGCTGGTTCGCTCGCCCGGTGTGTACTTCGAGCGCACGCCGGACAAGACGTCGGACAAGGACATCTTCACCGCCAAGATCATCCCGTCGCGCGGTGCGTGGCTGGAGTTCGAGGTCGACAAGCGCGACATGGTCGGCGTACGGCTCGACCGCAAGCGCAAGCAGAACGTCACCGTGCTGCTCAAGGCGCTCGGCTGGACCGACGCGCAGATCCTCGAGGAGTTCGGCGAGTACGAGTCGATCCGCCTCACCCTGGAGAAGGACCACACCTCCGGGCAGGACGACGCGCTGCTGGACATCTACCGCAAGCTGCGCCCGGGTGAGCCCCCGACGCGCGAGGCCGCGCAGGCGCTGTTGGACAACTATTACTTCAACGGCAAGCGCTACGACCTCGCCAAGGTCGGCCGGTACAAGATCAACAAGAAGCTGGGCCGCGACGAGGCGCACGACACGGCCGTCCTGACGATCAACGACATCGTCGCGACGATCAAGTACCTGGTCGCGCTGCACGAGGGCAAGACCGAGCTGGCCGCGCCGCAGGGCGAGATCGTGGTCGAAGAGGACGACATCGACCACTTCGGCAACCGCCGTCTCCGGACGGTCGGCGAGCTGATCCAGAACCAGCTCCGGACCGGCCTGGCCCGGATGGAGCGGGTGGTCCGCGAGCGGATGACGACTCAGGACGTCGAGGCGATCACGCCGCAGACGCTGATCAACATCCGCCCGGTGGTGGCGGCGCTGAAGGAGTTCTTCGGCACCTCCCAGCTGTCCCAGTTCATGGACCAGACCAACCCGATCGCGGGTCTGACCCACAAGCGCCGCCTGTCGGCGCTTGGCCCGGGTGGTCTGAGCCGCGAGCGGGCCGGCTTCGAGGTTCGCGACGTGCACCCGTCCCACTACGGCCGGATGTGCCCGATCGAGACCCCGGAAGGCCCGAACATCGGCCTGATCGGTTCGCTGGCCACCTATGGCCGGGTGAACCCGTTCGGTTTCGTCGAGACGCCGTACCGCAAGGTCGTCGAGGGTGTCGTCACCGACCAGGTCGACTACCTGACCGCGGACGAGGAAGACCGTTTCGTCATCGCCCAGGCCAACGCGGTGCTGAACGAGCAGAACGCGTTCGCCGAGGACCGGGTGCTGGTTCGCCGGCGCCACGGTGAGGTCGAGCTCGTGCTGGTCGACGACGTGGACTACATGGACGTCTCGCCGCGCCAGATGGTGTCGGTCGCGACGGCGATGATCCCGTTCCTCGAGCACGACGACGCCAACCGCGCCCTGATGGGCTCCAACATGCAGCGCCAGGCCGTTCCGCTGATCACCGCGGACGCCCCCCTGGTCGGTACCGGCATGGAGTTCCGCGGTGCGGTCGACGCCGGTGACGTGCTGGTGTCGGAGAAGGCGGGTGTGATCAAGGAGGTCTCGGCCGATCTGATCGAGGTCGCCGCCGACGACGGCACGTACCAGACCTACCGGCTGCAGAAGTTCCGTCGCTCGAACCAGGGCACCTGCATCAACCAGCGTCCGCTGGTCGATGCCGGGCAGCGGGTCGAGATCGGTTCGCCGCTGGCCGACGGTCCGTGCACCGACGAGGGCGAGATGGCCCTCGGCCGGAACCTGCTCGTGGCGTTCATGCCGTGGGAGGGTCACAACTACGAGGACGCGATCATCCTCAGCCAGCGCGTCGTGCAGCAGGACCTGCTGACCTCGATCCACATCGAGGAGCACGAGGTCGACGCCCGCGACACCAAGCTGGGTCCGGAGGAGATCACCCGGGACATCCCGAACGTCTCCGACGAGATGCTGGCGGACCTGGACGAGCGCGGCATCATCCGGATCGGCGCGGAGGTCACCACCGGTGACATCCTGGTCGGCAAGGTCACGCCCAAGGGTGAGACCGAGCTGACCCCGGAGGAGCGACTGCTCCGGGCGATCTTCGGTGAGAAGGCGCGCGAGGTGCGCGACACCTCGCTGAAGGTGCCGCACGGTGAGAACGGAACCGTTATCGGGGTCCGCGTCTTCGACCGCGACAACGGCGACGAACTGCCGCCGGGCGTGAACCAGCTGGTCCGCGTGTACGTCGCGCAGAAGCGCAAGATCTCCGTCGGTGACAAGCTCGCCGGACGCCACGGCAACAAGGGCGTCATCTCGAAGATCCTGCCGGTCGAGGACATGCCCTTCATGGAGGACGGCACCCAGGTCGACATCATCCTGAACCCGCTGGGCGTGCCCGGCCGGATGAACGTCGGTCAGGTGCTCGAGACCCACCTCGGCTGGGTTGCCAGCCGCGGCTGGAAGGTCGACCCGACCAGCAAGGAAGAGTGGGCCCAGCGACTGATCAAGATCGGTGCCGGCGAAGCCGCTCCGTTCACGAACGTCGCCACCCCGGTCTTCGACGGTGCGCGTGAGGAAGAGGTCACCGGCCTGCTCGGCTCGACCCTGCCGAACCGCGACGGTGACCGGATGGTCGACAGCACCGGCAAGGCCAACCTGTTCGACGGCCGCTCGGGTGAGCCTTTCCCGCAGCCGGTCGGCGTCGGCTACATGTACATGCTGAAGCTGCACCACCTGGTGGACGACAAGATCCACGCCCGCTCGACCGGTCCGTACTCGATGATCACGCAGCAGCCGCTGGGTGGTAAGGCGCAGTTCGGTGGTCAGCGGTTCGGCGAGATGGAGGTGTGGGCCCTGGAGGCCTACGGTGCCGCCTTCGCGCTGCAGGAGTTGCTGACGATCAAGTCGGACGATGTGGTCGGTCGCGTCAAGGTGTACGAGGCGATCGTCAAGGGCGAGAACATTCCGGAGCCGGGTATCCCGGAGTCCTTCAAGGTTCTGGTCAAGGAAATGCAGTCCCTGTGTCTGAATGTCGAGGTCCTCTCGTCCGACGGAAGCCGGGTCGAGATGCGCGACAGCGAAGAGGATGTCTTCCGCGCTGCGGAGGAACTGGGAATCGATCTGTCCCGGCGTGAGCCGAACAGCGTCGAGGAGGTCTGAGCGCGTTGGCGCTTGAGATCAACAACCAACTCACTCAGACCATTTTGAAAAACGGGAGATAACACATCGTGCTCGACGTGAATTTCTTCGACGAGCTTCGGATCGGCCTGGCGACCGCGGATGAGATCCGCCAGTGGTCGCACGGCGAGGTCAAGAAGCCCGAGACGATCAACTACCGGACGCTCAAGCCCGAGCGTGACGGTCTGTTCTGCGAGAAGATCTTCGGTCCCACCCGGGACTGGGAGTGCTACTGCGGTAAGTACAAGCGCGTTCGCTTCAAGGGCATCATCTGCGAGCGGTGTGGCGTCGAGGTCACCCGCTCCAAGGTGCGCCGCGAGCGGATGGGCCACATCGAGCTGGCCGCGCCGGTCACCCACATCTGGTACTTCAAGGGTGTCCCGTCGCGACTCGGCTACCTGCTCGACCTCGCCCCGAAGGACCTGGAGAAGGTCATCTACTTCGCGGCGTACATGATCACCGACGTCGACGACGAGGCGCGGCACCGCGACCTCTCGTCGTTGGAGGGCCGGACCGATGTCGAGCGCAAGCAGCTCGAGGGCCGGCGCGACAACGACATCGAGACCCGGATGAAGAAGCTCGAGGAGGACCTGGCGCAGCTCGAGGCCGAGGGCGCCAAGGCCGACGTTCGCCGCAAGGTGAAGGAAGGCGCCGAGCGTGAGGTCAAGCAGTTGCGCGACCGTGCGCAGCGCGAGATCGACCGCCTGGACGAGGTCTGGAGCCGGTTCAAGAACCTCAAGGTCCAGGACCTTGAGGGCGACGAGATCCTGTACCGCGCCATGAAGGAGCGGTTCGGCAAGTACTTCGAGGGCGCGATGGGTGCCGCCGCGATCCAGCGGCGGCTGGAGACCTTCGACCTCAAGGCCGAGGCGGCCAGCCTGCGGGAGACCATCAAGACCGGTAAGGGCCAGCGCAAGACCCGCGCCCTGAAGCGGCTCAAGGTCGTCACCGCGTTCCTGGCCACCAACAACAGCCCGATGGGCATGGTGCTCGACTGCGTCCCGGTGATCCCGCCGGACCTGCGGCCGATGGTCCAGCTCGACGGTGGCCGGTTCGCCACCTCCGACCTGAACGACCTGTACCGCCGGGTGATCAACCGGAACAACCGGCTGAAGCGGCTGCTCGACCTGGGCGCGCCCGAGATCATCGTCAACAACGAGAAGCGGATGCTGCAGGAGGCCGTCGACGCACTGTTCGACAACGGCCGCCGTGGGCGTCCCGTCACCGGCCCGGGCAACCGGCCGCTGAAGTCGCTGTCCGACATGCTCAAGGGCAAGCAGGGCCGGTTCCGTCAGAACCTGCTGGGCAAGCGCGTCGACTACTCCGGCCGTTCGGTCATCGTGGTCGGCCCGCAGCTGAAGCTGCACCAGTGCGGTCTGCCGAAGGCGATGGCGCTGGAGCTGTTCAAGCCGTTCGTGATGAAGCGGCTGGTCGACCTCAACCACGCGCAGAACATCAAGTCCGCCAAGCGGATGGTCGAGCGTCAGCGCGCCCAGGTCTGGGACGTGCTGGAAGAGGTCATCACCGAGCACCCCGTGCTGCTGAACCGTGCGCCTACTCTGCACCGGTTGGGCATCCAGGCGTTCGAGCCGCAGCTGATCGAGGGCAAGGCGATCCAGATCCACCCGCTCGTCTGCTCCGCGTTCAACGCGGACTTCGACGGTGACCAGATGGCGGTGCACCTGCCGCTGTCGGCCGAGGCCCAGGCCGAGGCGCGGATCCTGATGCTGTCGACGAACAACATCCTGAAGCCTGCTGACGGCCGTCCGGTCACGATGCCGACCCAGGACATGATCATCGGCATCTACTTCCTGACCATGCTGAAGGAAGGCGCCCTCGGTGAGGGTCGTGCCTTCACCTCGGTGGCCGAGGCCCTGATGGCCTTCGACCGTGGCGAGCTCTCGCTGCAGGCGAAGGTCACCCTGCGCCTCGACGAGGCCGGCGCACCGGAAGGCTCGACCGAGCGTCCGAACGGCGGCTTCTCGATGGAGACGACGCTGGGCCGCGCGCTGTTCAACGAGGCGCTGCCGAGCGACTACACCTTCGTGGACGTCGAGGTCGGCAAGAAGCAGCTGGGTTCGATCGTCAACGATCTGGCCGAGCGCTACTCCAAGGTCCAGGTGGCCTACTGCCTGGACGCGCTGAAGGACCTCGGTTTCCGCTGGGCCACCCGGTCGGGTGTCACGGTGTCGATCGACGACTTCAGCACGCCGCCGAGCAAGCCCGAGATCATGGCGCGCTACGAGTCGCAGGCCGAGAAGGTCCAGAAGCAGTTCGAGCGAGGTCTCATCACCTCGTCCGAGCGGCGGCAGGAACTGATCGAGATCTGGACCGGCGCCAACGCCGAGGTCGGCAAGGCGATGGAGGAGAACTTCGCCAAGACCAACCCGATCTGGATGATGGTGCACTCCGGTGCGCGAGGCAACATGATGCAGATCCGGCAGATCGCCGGTATGCGGGGTCTGGTCGCCAACCCGAAGGGCGAGATCATCGCCCGGCCGATCAAGTCCAACTTCCGCGAGGGTCTGTCGGTGGTCGAGTACTTCATCGCCACCCACGGTGCCCGGAAGGGTCTGGCCGACACCGCGCTGCGGACCGCCGACTCGGGGTACCTGACCCGTCGTCTGGTGGACGTCTCGCAGGACGTCATCATCCGCGAGGAGGACTGCGGCACCGAGCGTGGTCTGCCCAAGCAGATCGGCGAGCGGAACGCGGACGGCAAGGTCGTGCACGCGGAGAACGTGGAGACCAGCGCCTACGCCCGCACCCTGGCGACCGATGTCACGGACGCCAAGGGCAACGTGGTACTGACCGCCGGCAGCGACCTGGGCGACGTGTCCATCGCCGCGCTGGTGGATGCGGGGATCGAGGAGGTCAAGGTCCGCTCCGTGCTGACCTGTGACGCCAAGACCGGTACCTGCGCGAAGTGCTACGGGCGTTCGCTGGCGACCGGCAAGCCGGTCGACATCGGCGAGGCCGTCGGCATCATCGCGGCGCAGTCCATCGGTGAGCCCGGTACGCAGCTGACCATGCGTACCTTCCACACCGGTGGTGTCGCGGGTGATGACATCACCCACGGTCTGCCCCGCGTGGTCGAGCTGTTCGAGGCGCGTCAGCCCAAGGGCAAGGCGCCGATCGCCGAGGCCGCCGGCCGGATCGCGATCGAGGACACCGACAAGACCCGGAAGCTGGTGCTCACCCCGGACGACGGTTCCGAGGAGGTCGCCTACCCGGTGTCGAAGCGCGGCCGGCTGCTGATCGAGGACGGCCAGCACGTCGAGGTCGGACAGCAGCTGACGCAGGGTACGCCGGACCCGCAGGAGGTTCTGCGGATCCTGGGCATCCGCAAGGCGCAGGAGCACCTGGTGGACGAGGTCCAGGCGGTGTACCGGTCGCAGGGTGTGGCCATCCACGACAAGCACATCGAGATCATCGTCCGGCAGATGTTGCGCCGGGTCACGGTGATCGAGTCCGGCGAGGCGAACCTGCTGCCGGGCGAGCTGGCGGACCGCCTGATGTTCGAGGCGGAGAACCGTCGGGTCGTGGCCGAGGGCGGTACGCCGGCCTCGGGACGTCCGGTCCTGATGGGGATCACCAAGGCGTCGCTCGCGACCGAGTCGTGGCTGTCGGCCGCCTCCTTCCAGGAGACGACCCGCGTCCTCACCGAGGCCGCGATCCACGGCAAGTCCGACTCGCTGGTCGGTCTGAAGGAGAACGTCATCATCGGAAAGCTGATCCCGGCGGGTACCGGCATGGACCGTTACCGCAACATCCGGGTGGAGCCCACCGAGGAGGCGAAGGCCGCGATGTACTCGATGGTCGGCTACGAGTCGTACGACTACGACTTCGGCCCGTCCGCGGGTCAGTCGGTCCCGCTCGACGACTTCGACCTGGGCTCGTACCAGAACTGAAGTCACCCAGTACCCGCCGAGGGCGGCACTCCCATCAGGGGGTGCCGCCCTCGCGGCATTGCTGCCCCGGTCGTCGCCGCGATCAACGATTGTTGCTTAGGGCAATAAATTTGGAGGAGTGCGGAAGCGTGCTGGGGATGGGGAATGCAGGGGAGCGCGGAGGGTCGGTGAGAGGGCGACACGCCGGGGGTGGAGGTGGGTTTCGGGGCAACGCGCGGGGTCGGAGTTGAAGTGTCGGCGGGATGCGCGAAGATGACCGCATGGCAGAGCTCCCGGTCCAGCTGCAGCCCTTCGTCCTCGAGGTCGCGGCCGCTGCGGATCAGCGGGTCGACAGGGTCGGTCAGCTCGACTTCCACCGGCCGGGATCGACCGCGCGGACGGGCGCGATCCTCTTTGTCCACGGGGGTCCGGTGCCCGCCGATCTCGACGTCCTGCCCCGCGACTGGCCGGTCTACACCGGCTATGCGTCAGCGGCCGCACAACGCGGTCTGGTGGGCGTCACGGTCGACCACAGCCTGATCCATGGACTCGACCGGCTGATCGACGCAGCGGACGACGTAGAGGCCGCCATCGCCGTACTGCGGGCTGATCCGCAGGTGGATCCGAACCGCATCGCCCTGTGGTTCTTCTCGGGCGCCGGACTGCTGGCGGGGGAGTGGCTGGACAGCCGCCCCGACTGGCTCCGCTGCGTCCTGCTCAGCTATCCCCGCCTCGCCACCCCGCCCGGTGTCGACGAACTGGTTTCCGCCGCCGAGGTCATCGGCAAACCCGCAAATAGCGTCCTGCCGGTGCTGCTGACGAGGGTCGGCCGCGAGCGGGAGGAGCTCGCCGGTCCGGTGGCGGAGTTCGTCTCCGCCGGTGGCGCCGCGCTGGACATCATCGACGTACCGAAAGGGCAACACGGCTTCGACATGCTCGACCACACCGACGAATCCCGCGCCGCGGTGACCAAGGCCCTGGACTGGGCCATCGCCCACCTCGGCGAGGACCCCAGCGCCCAGCTCCCCATCCCAACCCCCACCTCCCAACCAACCTCCACCCCCACCACGACAACCCGCCCAACCGCCACAGCGACTGCCGCAGGCGCCCCCGCGGCCGCAGGCACTCCTGCTGGCCCCGCCAGTCAGCAGGTCGCCCCTGCCACCACCCGCACTCAGGCGCCGGCCGACCAGCTGGCAGCTGAGTCCGCTTCTGGTGCTCTTACGGCGGCTGCGTCCTCTCTACCTGCTTCGGCATCGGCTCCTTCGGTTTCGGCTGGGGCTGATAGCCCGGCGGCTCGGGTGGTGCGTCGGGAGCAGGCTGCTTATCTGGCGCACGATCTGGAGGCGTTCCTGGCGATGTACTCGCCGACCGCCCAGCTCCAGCTCGCGGACGGCACCGTCATGCGCGGTCGCCGGTCGCTGCGTGAGTACTACCGGCCGCACTTCGAGACCGGTCAGTGCAAGACCGAGCTGATCCAGCGGATCACCCTGGGCGAGTGGGTCGTCGACCACTCCCTCGTCCACGACTCCGACCAGGGCCCGACCCCTACGATCTCCCTCTACCGCGTTCAGGAGGGCCTGATCGTCGAGGTTCGCTTCCTCGCCTGACAGGAAGGGTCCGCTCGATCCTCCGCGGAGGTTCGAGCGGACCGCGGTGGCGGGTTTCAGGCTCGATGAAAGAGTTACGGCCTAGACCCTGTAAACTGTCGAAGCGGCCGGGCCTCAGCCCTGCACGGTGATCTGTTTTGACCGTGCTTGAGGCAGCCGCTAGTCTTAACGATCGTGCCCGGGTCATCCTGGGCCGTCATGCGTGCCCCTCGTATCGGGTCAGCGCGCGTGGCACGGGACTTCTGCTGACAGTCAGGAAGTTTATGACTCCGGTCTGCCCCGTGCCTACGCGACACACCCGACCGCGGGGGTCAGGCGCGCAGCAACCGACCGGACGACAGAAAGAGACCTACGCGGTGCCCACCATCCAGCAGTTGGTCCGCAAGGGCCGCCAGGACAAGGTGTCCAAGAACAAGACGCCGGCCCTGAAGGGTTCCCCTCAGCGTCGTGGTGTGTGCACACGCGTCTACACGACCACTCCGAAGAAGCCGAACTCGGCCCTTCGGAAGGTCGCACGTGTCCGCCTCACCAGCGGCATCGAGGTCACCGCCTACATTCCCGGAGTCGGCCACAACCTGCAGGAGCACTCGATCGTGCTCGTGCGTGGTGGCCGGGTGAAGGACCTCCCGGGTGTTCGGTACAAGATCATCCGCGGTTCGCTCGACACCCAGGGTGTGAAGAACCGGAAGCAGGCTCGCAGCCGGTACGGCGCGAAGAAGGAGAAGAGCTAATGCCGCGCAAGGGTCCCGCCCCGAAGCGGCCGGTCATCATCGACCCGGTCTACAGCTCGCCGCTCGTCACCCAGTTGATCTCCAAGATCCTGGTCGACGGCAAGAAGCAGATCGCCCAGAGCATCGTCTACACGGCGCTCGAGGGCACCCGGGCGAAGACCGGCACCGATCCAGTGATCACGCTGAAGCGCGCACTGGACAACGTGAAGCCCAGCATCGAGGTGAAGAGCCGCCGCGTCGGTGGAGCCACCTACCAGGTGCCGATCGAGGTCAAGCCCGGTCGCTCGACCACGCTCGCCCTGCGCTGGATGACTTCGTACTCCCGTGCGCGTCGCGAGAAGACCATGTCCGAGCGCCTGATGAACGAGATCCTGGACGCGTCGAACGGTCTGGGTGCCGCAGTCAAGCGCCGCGAGGACACGCACAAGATGGCCGAAGCCAACAAGGCTTTCGCCCACTACCGCTGGTGATCCGGGGTCCGTTCCCGGACCCCCAGATCACCCATTTGAAGCACTACAGAAGCGAGAGGTAGACCACCGAGGTGGCCGTACAAATCACCACCGACCTGAGCATGGTGCGCAACATCGGCATCATGGCCCACATCGACGCCGGTAAGACGACGACGACTGAGCGGATCCTCTTCTACACCGGTATCACTTACAAGATCGGTGAGGTCCACGACGGCGCCGCCACGATGGACTGGATGGAGCAGGAGCAGGAGCGCGGCATCACCATCACGTCCGCCGCGACGACCTGCACCTGGAAAGACCACACCATCAACATCATCGACACCCCGGGCCACGTCGACTTCACTGTCGAGGTGGAGCGCTCGCTGCGCGTCCTCGACGGTGCCGTCGCCGTGTTCGACGGTGTCGCCGGCGTCGAGCCGCAGTCCGAGACCGTGTGGCGTCAGGCGGACCGGTACGGCGTACCGCGGATCTGCTTCGTGAACAAGCTCGACCGCACCGGCGCCGAGTTCATGCGCTGCGTCGACATGATCGTCGACCGGCTGGCCGCGGTGCCGCTGGTGCTGCAGCTGCCGATCGGTTCGGAGGCCGACTTCATCGGCGTCGTCGATCTGGTCGGTATGCGGGCGCTGACGTGGCGTGGCGAGACCACGATGGGTGAGGACTACACCATCGAGGAGATCCCGGCCAGCCACACCGAGATCGCCGCCGAGTGGCGCGACAAGCTGATCGAGACGCTGGCCGAGGCCGACGACGAGATCATGGAGATGTACCTGGAGGGCGAAGCCCCGACCCAGGAGCAGATCGTCGCGGGCATCCGGCGGGCGACCATCGCCAGCAAGCTGACCCCGGTGCTGACCGGTACGGCGTTCAAGAACAAGGGCGTGCAGCCCCTGCTCGACGCCATCAACGCGTACCTGCCGAGCCCGCTCGACGTGCCCGACATCGAGGGCCACGACGTCAAGGACCCCGAGGTCGTCGTCACCCGCAAGGCGGCCGACGCCGAGCCGTTCTCGGCGCTGGCCTACAAGATCGCGGCCGACCCGCACCTGGGCAAGCTGACCTTCATCCGGGTGTACTCGGGCAAGCTCGAGACCGGCACCCAGGTCCTGAACCCCACCAAGGGGCGCAAGGAGCGGATCGGCAAGATCTACCGGATGCACGCGAACAAGCGTGAGGAGATCGCGTCGGTCGGCGCCGGCCACATCGTCGCGGTGATGGGTCTGAAGGACACCACCACCGGTGAGACGCTGTGCGACCCGGCCAAGCCGATCATCCTGGAGTCGATGCAGTTCCCGGCTCCGGTGATCTCGGTCGCGATCGAGCCGAAGTCGAAGGCCGACCAGGAGAAGCTGGGTGTCGCCATCCAGCGCCTGGCCGACGAGGACCCGACCTTCCAGGTCCGGACCGACGAGGACACCGGCCAGACGATCATCGCCGGGATGGGCGAGCTCCACCTGGAGATCCTGGTCGACCGGATGAAGCGCGAGTTCCGCGTCGAGGCCAACGTCGGCAAGCCCCAGGTCGCCTACCGCGAGACGATCAAGAAGAAGGTCGAGAAGGTCGACTACACGCACAAGAAGCAGACCGGTGGTTCAGGTCAGTTCGCGCGCGTGATCATCGACATCGAGCCGACCAGCGCCGAGACCGGTGGTGAGGGCGGGTACGAGTTCGTCAACGCCGTCACCGGTGGCCGCATCCCCCGGGAGTACATCCCGTCGGTGGACGAGGGCGCCCAGGAGGCGATGGAGTTCGGCGTACTGGCCGGCTACCCGATGGTGGACATCAAGGTGACGCTGCGAGACGGCGCCTACCACGATGTCGACTCGTCCGAGCTCGCCTTCAAGATCGCCGGTTCGATGGCCTTCAAGGACGCCGCCCGCCGGGCGACTCCGGTCATCCTGGAGCCGATGTTCGCGGTCGAGGTCATCACCCCTGAGGACTACATGGGTGAAGTGATCGGAGACCTCAACTCACGCCGTGGCCAGATCCAGTCGATGGACGAAGGCCCCGGTGGCAGCCGGGCTATCAAAGCCTCGGTGCCGTTGTCCGAGATGTTCGGGTACGTCGGTGACCTGCGGTCGAAGACCCAGGGTCGCGCGTCGTACTCGATGCAGTTCGATTCCTACGCCGAGGTTCCGAAGAACGTGGCGGAAGAGATCATCAAGAAGGCCCGCGGCGAGTAATCTCGCCCCGGACCAACCAACCCACAGCGCGTCGGCGTACGGCGTAAGTCAACACTTTCCAGGAGGGCCCCAGTGGCTAAGGCGAAGTTCGAGCGGACTAAGCCGCACGTCAACATCGGCACCATCGGTCACATCGACCACGGTAAGACCACTCTTACCGCGGCGATCACCAAGGTGCTGCACGACAAGTACCCGACTCTGAACGAGGCCTCGGCCTTCGATCAGATCGACAAGGCGCCGGAAGAGCGTCAGCGCGGTATCACCATCTCCATCGCGCACGTCGAGTACCAGACCGAGGCCCGGCACTACGCCCACGTCGACTGCCCGGGTCACGCGGACTACATCAAGAACATGATCACCGGTGCGGCCCAGATGGACGGTGCGATCCTGGTCGTCGCCGCCACCGACGGCCCGATGCCGCAGACGCGTGAGCACGTGCTGCTCGCCCGTCAGGTCGGCGTGCCGGCGATGGTCGTCGCCCTGAACAAGTGCGACATGGTCGACGACGAGGAGATCCTGGAGCTCGTCGAGCTCGAGGTTCGCGAGCTGCTCTCCGAGCAGGAGTTCGACGGCGACAACGCCCCGGTCATCAAGGTCGCGGCGGCCCCGGCTCTGCAGGGTGACGCAAAGTGGGGCGAGTCGATCATCGAGCTGATGGACGCGGTCGACTCCTACATCCCGCAGCCGGTGCGCGAGATCGACAAGCCGTTCCTGATGCCGGTGGAGGATGTCTTCACCATCACGGGTCGCGGCACTGTCATCACCGGCCGGATCGAGCGCGGCGTGGTCAAGGTCAACGAGACCGTCGACCTGATCGGCATCCGCCCGGAGAAGCAGACCACCACGGTCACCGGTATCGAGATGTTCCGCAAGCTGCTCGACACCGGTGAGGCCGGCGAGAACGTCGGTCTGCTGCTTCGTGGCACCAAGCGCGAGGACGTCGAGCGCGGCATGGTCGTGATCAAGCCGGGCACCACCACCCCGCACACCAACTTCGACGCTTCGGTCTACATCCTGTCGAAGGAAGAGGGCGGCCGGCACACGCCGTTCTTCCAGAACTACCGCCCGCAGTTCTACTTCCGCACCACGGACGTCACCGGCGTCGTCACGCTGCCCGAGGGCACCGAGATGGTCATGCCGGGCGACAACACCGACATGTCGGTCGAGCTGATCCAGCCGATCGCCATGGAAGAGGGCCTGAAGTTCGCGATCCGTGAAGGTGGCCGCACCGTCGGCGCCGGCCGGGTCACCAAGATCCTCAAGTGATTTCAGGAGGTCCGCGAGGGCTCGCAGTCTGAGCCCCGCGGACCTCTGCTTTGAGCCCGCTCCGGGTCCGTGGAACGATCCGGAGCTGGCCCGAAGCCACCCGATTGGCATTCCGGTGCCGATCTCTGGCACAATATTCAGGTTGCTCAGGCGAGGCCGCCGGGGTGCGCCACAGACGCTTGTCTGGCAGGTGCGCCGGACCGGAGACCATGCCGAGGTTCCGGTCCGAGACCGAACCCCGATCACCATCCCAGGGTCGAAGTTTGTCGTACTGACGCGCGTGCCGCGTCCGCGACACACCCGACCGCGGGGGTCGGAGCAACGCAACGAAGACGAAGAGAAGGACGAAGCGAAGCGATGGCGGGACAAAAGATCCGCATCCGGCTGAAGGCCTACGACCACGAGGTCATCGACAGTTCGGCGCGCAAGATTGTCGACACGGTGACGCGTACTGGTGCGAAGGTTGCTGGCCCGGTGCCGTTGCCGACGGAAAAGAACGTGTTCTGCGTCATCCGCTCGCCGCACAAGTACAAGGACAGCCGCGAGCACTTCGAGATGCGCACCCACAAGCGGCTCATCGACATCATCGACCCCACCCCGAAGACGGTCGACTCGCTGATGCGTCTCGACCTGCCGGCCGGTGTCGACATCGAGATCAAGCTCTGAGGGACGCGAATAACCAATGAGCAAGCTAAAGAACACGCGCGGTCTGCTGGGCACCAAGCTCGGCATGACCCAGACCTGGGACGAGAACAACCGAGTCGTCCCCGTCACCGTGATCCAGGCCGGCCCCTGCGTGGTCACCGAGGTGCGTACCTCGGACAGCCACGGCTACGACGGCGTCCAGATCGCCTTCGGCGACATCGACCCCCGCAAGGTGACCTCGCCGATGCGCGGCCACTTCGAGAAGGCCGGCGTGACCCCGCGTCGCCACCTGCTCGAGCTGCGGACCGCTGACGCCAGCGAGTACACGCTCGGCCAGGAGATCAAGGCCGAGGCGTTCGCCGCCGGCGAGATCGTCGACGTGTCCGCCACCAGCAAGGGCAAGGGTTTCGCCGGTGTGATGAAGCGGCACGGCTTCCACGGTCTGCGCGCCACCCACGGTGTGCACAAGAAGCACCGCTCGCCGGGTTCCATCGGCGGCTGCGCGACCCCCGGCCGCGTCTTCAAGGGTATGAAGATGTCGGGCCGGATGGGCCACGAGAAGGTCACCACGCAGAACGTGACGGTCCACGCGATCGACACCGAGCGCGGCCTGATCCTGCTCAAGGGCGCAGTCCCCGGTCCCAAGGGCGGCCTGGTGCTGATCCGTAACGCCGCGAAGGGAGCCACCAAATGAGCACCGTTGACGTCGTCGTCGTGAAGGGCGAGAAGGTCAGCAAGAAGGGTTCCGCGGAGCTCCCCGCCGAGCTGTTCGACGTACAGGTCAACATCCCGCTGATCCACCAGGTCGTCGTGGCCCAGCTGGCCGCTGCCCGTCAGGGCACGCACAAGGTCAAGCGCCGCGGCGAGGTGTCCGGCGGTGGCGCCAAGCCGTACCGCCAGAAGGGCACCGGTCGCGCCCGTCAGGGCTCGACCCGCGCGCCGCAGTTCACCGGTGGTGGCGTCGTGCACGGCCCGACCCCGCGCGACTACAGCCAGCGGACCCCGAAGAAGATGGTCGCCGCCGCACTCCGCGGCGCGCTGTCGGACCGGGCCCGTGACGGCCGCGTGCACGTGGTCGAGAAGTTGGTGGACGGCGACAAGCCCTCCACCAAGGCGGCGCTGAAGGTGCTGGCCGAGGTCACCGAGTACGTCAAGGTGCTGGTCGTCGTCGACCGCGCCGACGAGCTGACCTGGCTGAGCCTGCGCAACGCGCCGACCGTGCACCTGATCGCGGCCGACCAGCTGAACGCGTACGACGTGCTCTGCAGCGACGCGGTGATCTTCACCAGCCCCGCGCTCGAGTCGTTCGTCGCGGGTGCGCCGAAGGGCAAGTCCGTCAAGGCCGTCGCTACGTCGACCGAGGCCGAGCAGGAGGTAGAAGCATGAGTCACGGAGTCAACAAGGACCCGCGGGACGTGCTGCTGCGGCCGGTCGTGAGCGAGAAGAGCTACGGCCTGCTGGACGAGCAGAAGTACACGTTCGAGGTCGCCCCGGACGCCAACAAGACCGAGATCAAGCTCGCGGTCGAGAAGGTCTTCAAGGTGCGGGTCACGTCCGTCAACACTCTCAACCGCAAGGGCAAGCGCCGCCGTACCCGTACGGGCTGGGGCAAGCGTCCTGACGCCAAGCGAGCGATCGTCAGCCTCGCCGGCGACGACCGTATCGACATCTTCGGAGGCCAGTCGTAATGGGTATCCGCAAATACAAGCCGACGACGCCGGGCCGCCGTGGCTCGAGCGTGGCCGACTTCGTCGAGCTCACCCGTTCGACCCCTGAGAAGTCGCTGCTCCGGCCGCTGCCCAAGAAGGGTGGCCGGAACAACTCCGGCAAGATCACCACCCGCCACCACGGCGGTGGGCACAAGCGGGCGTACCGCCTGATCGACTTCAAGCGGTACGACAAGGACGGCGTGCCGGCCAAGGTCGCCGAGATCGAGTACGACCCGAACCGCACCGCGCGGATCGCGCTGCTGCACTACGTCGACGGGGAGAAGCGCTACATCCTCGCCCCGTCGAACCTGAAGCAGGGCACGATCGTCGAGAACGGCCCGGCCGCCGACATCAAGGTGGGCAACAACCTGCCGCTGCGCAACATCCCGGTCGGTTCCACGGTGCACGCCGTCGAGCTGCGTCCGGGCGGTGGCGCCAAGATGGCCCGCTCCGCCGGTGCCAGCGTTCAGCTGGTCGCCAAGGAGGGCCGGATGGCCACCCTGCGGATGCCGTCCGGCGAGGTCCGGATGGTCGACGTGCGCTGCCGCGCCACCCTCGGTGAGGTGGGCAACGGCGAGCAGTCGAACATCAACTGGGGCAAGGCCGGCCGGATGCGCTGGAAGGGCAAGCGCCCGACCGTCCGCGGTGTCGCGATGAACCCGGTCGACCACCCGCACGGTGGTGGTGAGGGTAAGACCTCGGGTGGACGTCACCCGGTGTCCCCGTGGGGCAAGCCCGAGGGTCGCACCCGCACCCGCAAGGAAAGCGACCGCATGATCGTCCGGCGCCGCAAGGCCGGCAAGAAGCGCTGATAGGAGCCGGACAGAATGCCACGCAGCCTCAAGAAGGGCCCGTTCGTCGACCACCACCTGCTCAAGAAGGTGGAGGTGCAGAACGAAAAGGGCACCAAGAACGTGATCAAGACCTGGTCGCGCCGATCCATGATCATTCCCGACATGATCGGCCACACGCTCGCGGTGCACGACGGCCGCAAGCACGTCCCGGTGTTCGTGACGGACGCGATGGTCGGGCACAAGCTCGGCGAGTTCGCCCCGACCCGGACGTTCAAGGGCCACGAGAAGGACGACCGCAAGGCACGGCGTCGCTGACCTCGGTCAGGACGAAGCGCAGAGCAGAAACCTACGGAGAGATTCGAACATCATGAGCGTTCAAGAGCGTAGGGCCGTCAGTGCCCGTCGCGAGAGCCTGCTGGGCGACGAGCCCGGGGCCTTCGCGGTCGCGCGCTTCGTCCGCGTGACGCCGATGAAGGCGCGTCGCGTGCTCGATCTGGTGCGCGGCATGGGCGTCGACGACGCCCTCGCCACTCTGAAGTTCGCCCCGCAGGCCGCTGCCGCGACCGTGTACAAGGTCGTCGACAGCGCCGCGGCGAACGCCGAGGGCACCGAGCACCTGACCCGGACCGACCTGGTCGTGGTCAAGGCTTTCGTGGACGAGGGGCCGACGCTGAAGCGTCACCGCCCGCGGGCACAGGGCCGGGCCACCCGGATCGACAAGCGGACCAGCCACATCACTGTCGTGGTCGGCCCGAAGGTCGAGGCCGAGCCGCCGGTGAAGAAGGCCGACGCCAAGAAGGCGGACGCCAGCAAGGACGACGCGAAGAAGGCCACTGCCAAGAAGGCACCGGCCAAGAAGGCGCCGACCAAGAAGGCGACCGCCGACAAGGCTGAGAAGAAGGAGACCCGATAGTGGGCCAGAAGGTAAACCCGCACGGGTTCCGACTCGGCATCAGCACGGACCACAAGAGCCGTTGGTACGCCGACAAGCTCTACCGGGACTACGTGGGCGAGGACGTCAAGATCCGCCGCCTGCTGGGCAAGGGCATGGAGCGCGCAGGGATCTCCCGGGTGGAGATCGAGCGCACCCGTGACCGGGTCCGGGTCGACATCCACACCGCCCGTCCGGGCATCGTCATCGGTCGCCGCGGCGCCGAGGCGGACCGGATCCGCGGCAGCCTGGAGGAGCTCACCGGCAAGCAGGTGCAGCTGAACATCCTCGAGGTGAAGAACGCCGAGGTCGACGCTCAGCTGGTCGCCCAGGGTGTGGCCGAGCAGCTGTCCGGCCGGGTGGCGTTCCGCCGCGCGATGCGCAAGGCGATGCAGACCACCATGCGTGGCGGCGCCCTGGGCATCCGGATCCAGTGCTCCGGCCGGCTCGGTGGCGCCGAGATGTCGCGGTCGGAGTTCTACCGCGAGGGCCGGGTGCCGTTGCACACGCTCCGCGCGGACATCGACTACGGCTTCTACGAGGCCCGCACGACCTTCGGCCGGATCGGCGTGAAGGTCTGGATCTACAAGGGCGACGTCGCCGGTACCCGCGCCGAGCGGGAGGCGCAGGCAGCTGCCCGCGCCGCCACGCAGCAGCGTGGCCGTCCGGCCCGTCGTGACGGTGGTGGCGACCGCGGTGACCGTGGTGGCCGTGGCGGTGACCGTGGTGGTCGTCGCGACGACCGTCGTGACGGTGGCGCGCCGGCCGCGAAGGCCGAGGCCCCCAAGGCCGACGCCCCCGCCGCCGACAAGCCCGCCGAGACGACCGGAACGGAGAGCTGAACCGTGCTCATCCCCCGCAAGGTCAAGCACCGCAAGCAGCACCACCCGAAGCGCTCCGGCGCTGCCAAGGGCGGTACCACGCTGGCCTTCGGTGACTTCGGTATCCAGGCGCTGGAGAACCACTACGTCACCAACCGGCAGATCGAGTCCGCTCGTATCGCGATGACCCGGCACATCAAGCGAGGCGGAAAGGTCTGGATCAACATCTACCCGGACCGCCCGCTGACCAAGAAGCCGGCCGAGACCCGGATGGGTTCCGGTAAGGGTTCGCCCGAGTGGTGGATCGCCAACGTCAAGACCGGCCGCGTCATGTTCGAACTGTCGGGCGTGACCGAGGAAGTCGCTCGCGAGGCCATGCGCCGCGCGATCCACAAGTTGCCGATGAAGTGCCGCTTCATCACCCGAGAGGCAGGTGAGAACTGATGGCTACCCTGACCGCCGCCGAACTGCGGAACCTGGGAAAGGACGAGCTTCTGGAGAAGCTCGGTAACGCCAAGGAGGAGCTGTTCAACCTCCGGTTCCAGGCTGCCACGGGTCAGCTGGAGTCCCACGGCCGGCTGCGCGCCGTCCGCAAGGACATCGCCCGCATCTACACGGTGCTGACCGAGCGCGCGCTCGGCATCACCGACGAGGTCGACGCCGCTCCGGTCGCCGAGGCTGATGACTCAGCCGAGACCGAAGCCGAAGAGACCGCGGACGACAG
Organism: Kribbella sp.; assembly: GCF_035687465.1. Lineage (NCBI taxonomy): Bacteria > Bacillati > Actinomycetota > Actinomycetes > Propionibacteriales > Kribbellaceae > Kribbella > Kribbella sp. The sequence continues at coordinate 16,693 of NZ_DASRXP010000685.1, read as the reverse complement.
CGAGAAGGCTGGGAGCAAGGCATGACCGAGAACGCAGCGAAGGACGAGACCGTGAGCACGACCGCCACCGAGACGCGAGGCCGCCGCAAGACCCGTGAGGGTCTGGTGCTGAGCGACAAGATGGACAAGACCGTCACCGTCGAGGTCGAGGACCGGGTCAAGCACAAGCTGTACGGCAAGGTCATCCGCCGCACCAGCAAGCTCAAGGCGCACGACGAGCAGAACGCCGCCGGTACGGGCGACCGGGTCCTCCTGATGGAGACCAGGCCGCTGTCGGCGACCAAGCGCTGGCGCGTCGTGGAGATCCTCGAGAAGGCCAAGTAGGCCCGCAGCGCACCGCACGGCAACGCCCAGCGGTAATCAATCGAAATTATTCGTTCCGCAAGGCTCATGTGAGTGAGAACCAGCGAGACAACCAGGAGATCAACAGATGATCCAGCAGGAGTCGCGACTGAAGGTCGCCGACAACACGGGTGCCAAGGAGATCTTGTGCATCCGCGTGCTCGGTGGCTCCGGTCGGCGCTACGCCGGTGTCGGTGACACGATCGTCGCCACCGTCAAGGACGCGATCCCGGGCGGCGGTGTCAAGAAGGGTGACGTCGTCAAGGCCGTCATCGTGCGGACCGTGAAGGAGCGCCGGCGTCCGGACGGCTCCTACATCCGGTTCGACGAGAACGCCGCCGTCATCCTCAAGGCCGACGGCGAGCCGCGTGGCACCCGCATCTTCGGGCCGGTCGGCCGGGAGCTGCGCGAGAAGCGCTTCATGAAGATCATCTCGCTCGCTCCGGAGGTGCTCTGAGATGGCACAGGTCAAGAAGACGCAGCGTTCGCTGCATGTGAAGAAGGGTGATCTCGTTCGCGTGATCGCCGGCAAGTCCAAGGGTCTCGAGGGCAAGATCATCTCGGTCCTGCCCGAGGACGAGAAGGTCATCGTCGAAGGCGTCAACCGGGTCAAGAAGCACACCAAGGTGCAGCAGGCCCAGCGCGGCGGCACCACGGGTGGCATCGTCACCCAGGAAGCCCCGATCCACGTCTCCAACGTGATGCTGATCGTCGAGATCACCGACGCGGATGGCAAGAAGCAGAAGGTCACCACCCGCGTCGGCTACAACCGCGTCGAGGTGCAGAAGCGGCGCCCCGACGGTTCGACGTACACCGGGTTCCGCAGCGTGCGTATCTCGCGCCGCACCGGCGAGGAGATCTGATGACCACCACAGCTTCCGAGGCGAAGACACTGCCCCGGTTGAAGACGAAGTACCGCGAAGAGATCGTCGGCAAGCTCCAGGAGGAGTTCACCTTCGACAACGTCATGCAGGTGCCCGGGCTCACCAAGATCGTGGTGAACATGGGTGTCGGCGAGGCGGCTCGCGACTCCAAGCTGATCGACGGCGCGGTCAAGGACCTGGCCGCGATCACCGGCCAGAAGCCGTCGGTGACCAAGGCCCGCAAGTCCATCGCGCAGTTCAAGCTGCGTGAGGGCATGCCGATCGGCGCGCACGTCACGCTGCGCGGCGACCGGATGTGGGAGTTCCTGGACCGGCTGCTGTCGCTCGCGCTGCCCCGGATCCGCGACTTCCGCGGTCTGTCCCCGAAGCAGTTCGACGGCAACGGGAACTACACCTTCGGCCTGACCGAGCAGGTGATGTTCCACGAGATCAACCAGGACCGGATCGACCGGGTCCGCGGTATGGACATCACCGTGGTGACCACCGCCAAGAACGACGACGAGGGGCGGGCGCTGCTGCGGCAGCTCGGCTTCCCGTTCAAGGAGAACTGACGTGGCGAAGACAGCACTCAAGGTCAAGCAGGCCCGCAAGCCGAAGTTCGCGGTCCGGGGTTACACCCGGTGCCAGCGCTGCGGCCGGCCCAAGGCCGTCTTCCGCAAGTTCGGCCTGTGCCGGATCTGCCTGCGCGAGATGGCGCACCGGGGCGAGCTGCCCGGTGTCACCAAGTCCAGCTGGTGACCCCAGCCGGACGCTGCTCCACCACTGACTTCTTCGACCAACACCATCTAGTCACCGTAGGTCGCCGGACGGCGAAACCACGGCGGGAAAGAGGCCCCAGGCCATGACGATGACCGACCCGATCGCAGACATGCTGACGCGTCTGCGCAACGCCAACCAGGCGTATCACGAGTCGACCCAGATGCCGTACAGCAAGATCAAGCAGGGTATCGCCGACATCCTCCAGCAGGAGGGCTACATCTCGTCCTACCAGGTCGAGGAGCCCAAGGAGGGTGCTGTCGGTAAGACCCTGGTGGTCGACCTGAAGTTCGGCCCGAGCCGTGAGCGCTCGATCGCCGGCGTGCGCCGGATCAGCAAGCCCGGTCTGCGCGTCTACGCGAAGTCGACCAACCTGCCCAAGGTGCTCGGTGGCCTCGGCGTCGCGATCATCTCGACGTCGCAGGGTCTGCTGACCGACCGGCAGGCCAAGAACAAGGGCGTGGGTGGGGAAGTCCTCGCCTACGTCTGGTGACGGAAGAACCCGGAAGGAGGACCTAGGAATGTCTCGCATCGGCAAGCTGCCCATCACGGTCCCGTCCGGCGTCGACGTCACGATCGACGGCCAGACGGTCACCGTGAAGGGCCCCAAGGGCCAGCTCTCGCACAGTGTTGCGGAGCCCATCGTGGTCGCGCGCGACGAGGACGGCACCATCGCCGTCACGCGTCCGGACGACCAGCGCAAGAGCAAGGAACTGCACGGCCTCTCCCGCACCCTGATCGCCAACCTGGTGACCGGTGTGACGGACGGCTACGAGAAGAAGCTCGAGATCGTCGGCGTCGGCTACCGCGTCCTGTCCAAGGGCCCGGCCACGCTGGAGTTCTCGCTCGGGTACAGCCACACCATCACGGTGGAGGCGCCCGCGGGCATCACCTTCGCGGTGGAGTCGCCGACCAAGTTCTCGGTGCAGGGAATCGACAAGCAGTCGGTCGGCGAGGTCGCCGCCAACATCCGCAAGCTGCGCAAGCCTGAGCCCTACAAGGGCAAGGGTGTGCGGTACGCGGGCGAGCAGGTGCGCCGCAAGGTCGGAAAGGCTGGTAAGTAACCCATGGCGATCGGATTGCGTCCGAACAAGCACTCCGCCAAGAAGACGTCTTCCCGGCTGCGTCGCCAGATCCGCGTCCGGAAGAAGATCAACGGCACGGCCGAGCGGCCGCGCCTGGTGGTCTCCAAGTCCTCGAAGCACCTGTTCGCACAGGTCATCGACGACGTGGCCGGTGTCACGCTGGTCTCGGCTTCCACCATGGAGGCCGACCTGCGCGGCGCGGAGGCGAACAAGACCGACAAGGCCAAGACCGTCGGCGGCTTGCTCGCCGACCGGGCCAAGGCCGCCGGCATCGACTCGGTCGTGTTCGACCGGGCCGGGAACAAGTACCACGGCCGCATCGCGGCCCTGGCCGACGCTGCTCGCGAGGGCGGGCTCGGCTTCTGATGGCGACGTCAAGGGAAGAAGGTAGTTCTGTGTGCGAGCGCATGCGAGCGGACCATTCAATGCAGCAGCGACTCGTGAATAAGAACTCCGAGCGAAGCGAGGATTCGAAATGAGCGGAGGCCAGCAGCGTCGCGGAGGCGGCGCCGGTGGTGAGCGCCGTAACCGCGACGGAGGTCGTGGTGCGGCAGCTGACAAGACCGCCTACATCGAGCGCGTGGTAGCCATCAACCGTGTCGCCAAGGTCGTGAAGGGTGGTCGTCGCTTCAGCTTCACCGCCCTCGTGGTCGTCGGCGACGGTGAAGGCACCGTCGGTGTGGGTTACGGCAAGGCCAAGGAGGTGCCCGCGGCGATCGCCAAGGGTGTCGAGGAGGCCAAGAAGTCGTTCTTCAAGGTGCCGAGGATCCAGGGCACCATCCCGCACCCGGTCCAGGGCGAGAAGGCCGCAGGCGTTGTGATGCTGCGTCCGGCCGCTCCCGGTACCGGTGTGATCGCGGGTGGCTCGGCGCGCGCCGTACTGGAGTGCGCCGGGATCCACGACATCCTGAGCAAGTCGCTGGGTTCCTCCAACGCGATCAACGTGGTGCACGCCACGGTGGCCGCGCTGCAGGCCCTGGAGACGCCGGAGGCCGTGGCGGCTCGCCGTGGTCTGCCGGTCGAGCACGTCGCCCCGGCGGCGCTGCTGAAGGCGCGGGCGGAGGCGACATCCTGATGGCACGCCTGAAGGTGACCCAGACCCGTTCCGGCATCGGTGGCAAGCAGAACCAGCGCGACACGCTGCGCACCCTGGGCGTCAAGCGGATCGGCGACACCGCCGTCCACGAGGACAAGCCCGAGGTTCGCGGCATGGTGCGCGCGGTTCGCCACCTCATCACCGTCGAAGAGGTTGACTGACATGGCGCTCAAGGTTCATCACCTGCGTCCGGCTCCCGGCGCCAAGACCGCCAAGACCCGCGTGGGTCGTGGTGAGGGCAGCAAGGGCAAGACGGCCGGCCGCGGTACCAAGGGCAGCAAGGCCCGTAACAACATCCCCGAGAACTTCGAGGGTGGCCAGATGCCGCTGCACATGCGGCTGCCGAAGCTGAAGGGCTTCAAAAGCAGGAACCGAGTGGAGTTCCAGGTCGTTAACCTGGACAAGCTCGGACAACTGTTCCCCGAAGGCGGCGAGGTCGGCGTGACCGACCTGGTCGCCAAGGGCGCGGTCCGCGACAGTCTCCCGGTGAAGGTGCTGGGCGACGGTGAGCTGACCGTTGCACTGCAGGTTTCGGTGCACAAGTTCTCGAAGTCCGCCAAGGAGAAGATCGCGGCGGCCGGAGGAACCACCACCGAGGTGTGAGTGCCAGGGCTCGTGCGAGCCAGCGTTTGTTATTGTCGCGCTGGAGTTCGGACGAGCCCTGGTTCGTCTCTTGCCCAGCTGCTTTGCTAGGCCCCTGCCCTGACCGGGCAAGGGAAACTTGTGGGAGGACAGGGTGTTAGGCGCCTTCGCCAACGCGTTCAAGACTCCGGACCTGCGCCGGAAGATCTTGTTCGTACTCTTCATCGTCGTGATCTTCCGGATCGGCTCCGTCGTTCCGGCACCCGGCGTCAACGTCCAGTCGCTGGACAAGTGCCTGAACCAGGCCACGACGGGTACGAACGCGAACCTGTACAACTTGATCAACCTGTTCTCCGGTGGCGCACTGCTGCAGCTCGCGATCTTCGCGCTGGGCATCATGCCGTACATCACCGCCAGCATCATTCTGCAGCTGCTCACCGTGGTCATCCCGCGGCTGGAGTCGCTGAAGAAGGAGGGCCAGGCGGGACAGACCAAGATCACCCAGTACACCCGGTTCCTGACCGTCGGGCTGGCGATCCTGCAGGCCACCGCGTTCGTCGCGCTGGCGCGGACGCCCGGCCGGCTGTTCCAGGGCTGCGCCGAGCCGCTGCTGCGCGACGACTCGTGGTTCCCGGTCGTTGTGATGGTGCTCACCATGACCGCCGGTACCGGCGTCGTGATGTGGCTCGGTGAGCTGATCACCGACCGTGGTGTCGGCAACGGCATGTCGATCCTGATCTTCACCCAGATCGTGGCGACCTTCCCGAGCCAGCTGTGGAGCATCCGCAAGGACAAGGGCATCGGCACCTTCGTGATCGTGATCGTGATCGGCCTGGTGATCATGGCCGCGGTCATCTTCATCGAGCAGGCGCAGCGCCGTATCCCGGTGCAGTACGCCAAACGGATGGTCGGCCGGAAGATGTTCGGCGGGACCTCGACCTACATCCCGCTGAAGGTCAACCAGGCGGGTGTGATCCCGGTCATCTTCGCCTCCAGCCTGATGTACCTGCCGGTGCTGGTCAGCCAGTTCCGTGCGAACGAGGGATGGGCGATCTGGATCCAGGGGAACCTGGTCAAGGGCGATCACCCGGTCTACATGGTGACGTATATCGCCCTGATCATCTTCTTCACGTACTTCTATGTCTCGATTACCTTCAATCCGAAGGAAGTTGCAGACAACATGAAGAAGTACGGCGGCTTCATCCCCGGGATCCGGGCGGGCCGGCCGACCGAGGAGTACCTCTCCTACGTCCTGTCCCGCATCACGCTGCCCGGCGCGATCTACCTCGCGGCGATCTCCATGATCCCGCTGGTCGCACTGGTTTTGCTGAACGCCAGTCAGAACTTCCCGTTCGGTGGTACGTCGATCCTGATCATGGTCGGCGTCGGTCTCGACACGGTGAAGCAGATCGAGTCTCAGCTGCAGCAGCGTAATTACGAAGGGTTCCTGCGCTGATGAGAATGTTGCTGATGGGTCCGCCCGGGGCGGGTAAGGGGACGCAGGCAAAGGTGCTTGCGGACCGTCTCGGCATCCCGGCCGTCTCCACCGGCGACATCTTCCGCGCGAACGTCAAGGACAAGACCGAACTCGGTCTCGAGGCCAAGCGCTACATGGACGCGGGCAACTACGTGCCGGACGAGATCACCAACGCGATGGTGCGCGACCGGCTCTCCGACGCGGACGCGGGCGAGGGATTCCTGCTGGACGGGTATCCCCGCACGCTGCCGCAGGTCGGCACCCTGGACGACATCCTGGCCGACCACGGTCACAAGCTGGACGCGGTGGTGGCGCTGGTCGCCGACATCGACGTCCTGGTCGACCGGATGCTGCGCCGGTCCAAGATCGACGGCCGCACGGATGACTCCGAAGAGGTGATCCGGCACCGGCAGGAGGTCTACGCCGCCGAGACCAAACCGCTGCTCCGGGTCTACGCCCAGCGCGGCCTGCTGGTCGAGGTGGACGGCGTCGGTGAGATCGAAGAGGTCAGCGAGCGTGTGCTCACCGCCCTCAAGACGATCACGGAGTGAGAAGCAGAGCACGTGATCTTTAAGGACCGCGGGATCGAGATCAAGACCCGCGAACAGATCCTCGCCATGCGTGTGGCCGGCCTGGTGGTCGGCCGCACGCTGGAACTGCTCCGCGGCGAGGTGAAGGCCGGCATCAGCACCGGCGAGCTGGACGCGATCGCGGAGGACCACATCCGCTCCTCCGGCGCGACCCCCTCGTTCAAGGGCTACCACGGCTTCACCGGCTCGATCTGTACGTCGGTGAACGACGAGATCGTGCACGGCATCCCCGGTGAGCGGGTGCTGGCCGACGGCGACATCATCTCGATCGACTGCGGCGCGATCGTGAACGGCTGGCACGGCGACGCGGCGATCACGGTGCCCGTCGGCGAGGTCGAGGCCGGGCTGCTCGAGCTGGCCCGGGTCTGCGAGGAGTCGATGTGGCGGGGATTCGCAGCCGCCCACCTCGGTGGCCGGTTGACGGACATCTCGGCGGCCGTCGAGAGCCACGTGCGCGCCACCTCGTCGTACGGGATCGTCGAGGACTTCGTCGGGCACGGGATCGGGTCGGCGATGCACCAGCCGCCGAACGTGCCGAACTTCGGCAAGGCCGGTCGCGGGCCGAAGCTGGTCGAGGGACTCGCGCTGGCGGTCGAGCCGATGCTCACGCTGGGCAACCAGGAAAACCACACGCTCGAGGACGACTGGACGGTCGTCACCAACGACGGCTTGGCCGCCGCGCACACCGAGCACTCCTTCACGCTGACGCCCGAGGGTCCCTGGGTGCTGACAGCGCTGGACGGTGGCGAGGCCAAGCTGGCCGAGCTCGGCGTCACCTTCGGTCCGCTGGCCGACTGACAGCCCGTACTCCGCGGCCGGGCCGATCGACGGACAGCCGGAGTCCGTCCATCGGGGGACGCCGGACGCTCCCGAGCTGAGGCACACTTGGGGCATGCCCAGCCCGTACCAACCCCACCAGCGCTTCACCGAGGCCGACCGGGAGAAGATCGCCGGTCGGTTGCGGGACGCCTTCGCGGACGGCCGGCTGGACCAGCCCGAGTTCAGCACCCGGCTGGATCAGCTCTACACCGTCCAGACGTACGGCGAGCTGGAACCGCTGGTGCGTGATCTCCCGCCGGTCCGGACCTACCAGACCCCGGCGGCGGTGCAGCCCGCCAAGCCCGCGCCCGAGCCCGGCAGCTTCCCCGAGCGGCGCAAGGGCAAGCAGCCGAACGGCCTGCAGGCACTGACCGGTGGCTTCACCGGCGTCGTCCTGCTGAACGTGGTGATCTGGTTCGTGATCGGCGTCGCCAACGGCGGTGACTGGCCCAACTTCTGGCCGGTCTGGCTCCTCATCCCGTGGGCGTTCTTCGCCATGGGCAGCCTCGGAAAGCGCCGTTGACCAGCGCCCCGGTCAGTCGCCGCGTGCTCTGGCCCCGCCTTCGTCCGGCGTGGGTCTGGCAGCTGCGGCAGGGCTCGGCGCTCGTCTACTTGATCTGGTTCGCTGTCGCGATCCCGTTGGTGGTCGTCGGTCTGTTGGTCGAGCCGCGCTGGGTCGGCTGGCTGGTACTGGCCTGGTTCCTCGTCCTGATCGCCTTCACCGCCGCCCTGCGGCTCTCGGACGGCCGGTTGCGCAAAGGCTGGTCGGATGTGGTGGAGCAACTCGGTTGGCACTTCAGCGCGTCCGAGCCGGCGGTGCTCGAGCGCTGGCCCTTCCCGCCTTTCGACGCCGACCCGGCCGCGGAGGTCTCCGACGTGACGGCGGGCCGGCATCGTGGTCGCGAGCTGTGGACAGGCAGGTTCCGGCACAAGGTGAGGCGCCGCCAGCTGGGCTTCGACTTCCTTGACCTCGAGGTCGACCGGCCGCTGCCGCCGATGCAGGTGCTGCCTGCCTCGCTCGCAGCGGTGGCCGCGGCCAGCCTGCTCCCGCTGAAGCTGTCCGTCGACGGTCTGGCCGAGGGCTACTGCCTGTTCAACGGCCGCGAGGACCTAGCCCTCGAGGTGCTCCACCCACGGGCGGTGGAGGCCCTCGCCCAGGTGCCGACCTTCGGCTTCAGCTGCGAGGGCCGCCGCTTCGTAGCGGTCCTGCCCGCCTACCGCGACTCCAGTACTGCGCTGGCGCAGCTGGACGCAGCCTGTGACCTGCTGGACCTGATGCCGGAGCACGTCTGGCAGGCAGGCGAGCAATGGGCCGCTACGAGACCTTCCGAAGCAGCCGAACAATAGCGGCGAGGTCCTCGTCGCCGTGGCCCTCAGCGACGGTCCGGTCCAGGAGCTCGCCCATCGGCGTCACCATCGCCGGGTCGACGCCCTGATCCACCGAGGCATCGATCAGGTTGACGTAGGCGGTCGCCTGCATGGCCAGGTTCGAGCCGGCCGCACCCGGCGCAGCGCCGTACTCGAGGTCTGCTGCGATCTGGGAGAGCGTGCCGAGCATGGCGGTGAGCCAGGGGATCAGCAGGTCGTTGGTGAACGCCGTCGGGGAGATCTTCTCGCTGGAGACCAGCGCGAGCGCGTGCGCGGCGCCGCCGACCATGCCGTACATCCCGCTGAGCAAGGCCAGATCATGCAGGGCCGCGAACCCCGGATCGCTTCCCACGTACTGCGGACGCGCGAGCTCGGCGAGCGCGGCCTGATGGCGTTCGAAGGCCACCTCTGAGCCGCTGTAGAGGATGAACGCGGCTGGTCCGCCGATCATCACGGGCACGGCCATGATCCCGCCGTCCAGGTACTCCGCGCCCTGCTGCGCGGCCCAGTCGGCGGTCCGCCGGGCCTGGGCCGGGGTGCCGTTGGTGAGGTTGACCAGGGTGCGGTCGGACAGTTCGGTGGCGGCAGGAGCGAGGGTGGTCCGGACGGAGTCGTCGTTCAGGAGGCAGACGACGATCAGCGGGCTCACCGCGAGCGCGTCGGCGACGGTGGCCGCGCGGGTGACGCCGAGCTCGTCCAGCTCGGGGGAGCGGCCGGGGGTTCGGTTCCAGACGGTGGTCGGGTGGCCGGCGGCCAGGAAGGCCCGGGCCAGGGCGGTGCCCATCGCACCGAGACCGAGGACGGTGACAGGAGTTTTCATGTCCCCTAGGGTTGCGGCAGCACTTTAGGGTGGACAAGTACCCACTAAATAGTCAGGTACTGACCGAAAGGTAAGTAACCATGGTCGCTACGAGGCCGTACACCTGCGGGCTGGATGCCGCCGCGGACGTGATCGGCGGGAAATGGAAGCCGCGGATCCTCTGGGCGCTGCACCACGGGCCTCGGCGGTTCGGGGAACTGCGCAAGGAGATCTCCGGGGTGACCGAGAAGATGCTGATCCAGCAACTGCGCGAGCTGGAGAGCCGCCGGGTCGTGCATCGGGAGGTGTTCCACCAGGTGCCACCGAAGGTCGAGTACTGGCTGACCCCGCTGGGGGAGTCGCTCAACCTGGCCCTGGCGCCGCTGGACGACTGGGGCGCCGAGCACCTGGACGAACTGGAGACCACTCGCGCCGGCTGACCTCGCGGCGTACCGTAGGAGGGCCACCTCGGCCACCGACCCCGGCGTACCGGGGGCGATTGGGTTTCCCGTGGGTAAGTGGCGTACACTCTTTCCTTGGTCCTTTGTGGCCTCTGCTCGTGCTGCCCGCGGCTGCTCGATGAGTGCTTTTCTGCACGCCGTCGGGAGGGTGGCTCCCTGAGCAGGGGTGGAGCGGGCCGACCGCACCACCCACCATTCAGTTGTCGTCTACAGAAGTGCGAGGACATGCCCAAAAAAGAGGGAGTCATCGAACTCGAGGGCACCATCGTTGAGGCCCTGCCGAACGCGATGTTCCGTGTTGAGCTGTCCAACGGGCACAAGGTGCTCGCGCACATCAGCGGCAAGATGAGGCAGCACTACATCCGGATCCTCCCCGAGGACCGGGTCGTCGTGGAGCTGTCGCCGTACGACCTCACCAGGGGTCGCATCGTCTACCGGTACAAGTAACCACCACATCACCTGTCGAAGAAAGAAGCTCGATGAAGGTCAATCCGAGCGTCAAGAAGATCTGCGACAAGTGCAAGGTGATCCGCCGTCACGGTCGGGTCATGGTGATCTGCGAGAACCCGCGGCACAAGCAGCGGCAAGGCTGATCCAGCCTTACTCGAGCAGCACACGGCACTTTCGCACCACAGCGCGCATGCTCGTCCGACACCGCAATCAGGTCGGATGTTGCCCCCGGAACAGAGGCCGGGGCCTTGCCGGTGAACAACTCACCGAGGCGGGCAAGGACGCAGCGCGCCACCACACCTCTGCCGACGAAAGGAACACCGCCACATGGCACGCCTCGTAGGGGTCGACCTGCCGCGCGACAAGCGCATCGAGGTCGCTCTCACCTACATCTTCGGTGTAGGTCGTACTCGCGCCCTGAAGACGCTCGAAGCCACCGGCATCTCCGGTGACAAGCGCGTCCACGAACTGGGTGACGAAGAACTGGTCAGCCTCCGGGATTTCATCGAGGGCAACTACAAGATCGAAGGTGACCTCCGTCGTGAGGTGACCGCGGACATCCGCCGCAAGATCGAGATCGGGTCGTACCAGGGTCGCCGGCACCGCAGCGGCCTGCCGGTGCGTGGTCAGCGCACGCGGACCAACGCCCGTACCCGTAAGGGTCGTCGCAAGGCGATCGCCGGCAAGAAGAAGAAGTGACCCGGATGACCGTCGACCACCCCAGGAGTATCTGACCTATGCCTCCCAAGAGCCGCACCGCGGCCGGCGCGAAGAAGGTGCGCCGCAAGGAGAAGAAGAACGTGGCCGCCGGCCACGCGCACATCAAGAGCACGTTCAACAACACGATCGTGACGATCACCGACCCGAGCGGCGCGGTCATCTCGTGGGCATCCGCGGGCACCGTCGGTTTCAAGGGTTCGCGCAAGTCCACCCCGTTCGCCGCGCAGATGGCAGCCGAGGCTGCCGGCCGGCGCGCGATGGAGCACGGCATGCGCAAGATCGACGTCTTCGTCAAGGGTCCCGGCTCCGGCCGTGAGACCGCGATCCGTTCGCTGGGAGCTGTCGGCCTCGAGGTCGGCACCATCCAGGACGTCACCCCGACCGCACACAACGGCTGCCGCCCTCCCAAGCGGCGCCGGGTCTGACCCAGAGAAAGGTAGGCAGCGAAAATGGCCCGTTACACCGGACCCATGACCAAGAAGTCGCGCCGTCTCGGGGTCGACCTCGTCGGTGGCGACAAGGCGTTCGAGCGTCGTCCGTACCCGCCGGGTATGCACGGCCGCGGCCGTCCCAAGGAGAGCGAGTACCTGCTTCAGCTCCGTGAGAAGCAGAAGGCCCGCTACGCCTACGGCGTGCTCGAGAAGCAGTTCAGCCTGTACTACAAGGAGGCCTCGCGGCGTCCTGGTAAGACCGGTGACAACCTGCTGATCATCCTCGAGTCCCGCCTCGACAACGTCGTGTACCGCGCCGGTCTGGCCCGTACCCGTCGTCAGGCCCGTCAGCTCGTCGTGCACGGTCACTTCACCGTGAACGGCATCAAGGTGAACATCCCGTCGTACCGGGTCGCGGCCCACGACGTGATCGACGTCCGGCCGAAGTCGGTCGAGATGACCCCGTTCATCATCGCCAGGGAGACCCACTCCGAGCGAGTGGTGCCGGCCTGGCTCGAGGCGCTGCCCGAGCGGCTGCGGATCCTCGTGCACCAACTGCCCACCCGGGCACAGATCGACACCCAGGTCGCCGAGCACCTGATCGTCGAGCTCTACTCGAAGAACTGACCCGGTCCCGCCGGTGGCTTCCAGGCTGCCGGCGGGTCGGTGTTCTTCACCACTTCGCGGCCTCAAATAGTGGTCGTCGCGGAAACAGAAGGAAGTTAGAAAGTGCTTATTGCGCAGCGTCCCACCCTGACCGAAGAGGTCGTCAGCGAGCACCGCTCGCGGTTCATGATCGAGCCGCTCGAGCCGGGCTTCGGCTACACCCTCGGCAACTCCATCCGGCGTACCCTGCTGTCGTCCATCCCGGGCGCGGCCGTGACCAGCATCAAGGTCGACGGCGTGCTGCACGAGTTCTCCACCGTGGCCGGGGTGAAGGAAGACGCCACCCAGATGATCCTGAACCTGAAGGACCTGGTTGTCTCCTCCGAGCACGACGAGCCGGTCACCATGTACCTGCGCAAGCAGGGCCCCGGTGACGTCACCGCCGCCGACATCGCGCCGCCGGCCGGTGTCGAGGTGCACAACCCGGACCTGAAGATCGCCACCCTGAACGAGAAGGGCCGGCTCGAGATGGAGCTGGTCGTCGAGCGCGGCCGCGGTTACGTCTCCGCCGTGCAGAACAAGTCCGCCGACGCCGAGATCGGCCGGATGCCGGTCGACTCGATCTACTCGCCGGTCCTCAAGGTCACCTACAAGGTCGAGGCGACCCGGGTCGAGCAGCGCACCGACTTCGACCGCCTGGTAGTCGACGTCGAGACCAAGCAGTCGATGCTGCCCCGCGACGCCGTCGCGTCGGCCGGTAAGACGCTGGTCGAGCTGTTCGGTCTGGCCCGCGAGCTGAACGTCGAGGCCGAGGGCATCGACATCGGCCCGTCGCCGGTCGACGAGCAGATGGCCGCCGACCTGGCGCTGCCGGTCGAGGACCTGCAGCTGACCGTCCGGTCCTACAACTGCCTCAAGCGCGAGGGCATCCACACCGTGGGTGAGCTGATCTCCCGCAGCGAGCAGGACCTGCTGGACATCCGCAACTTCGGCTCCAAGTCGATCGACGAGGTCAAGCTGAAGCTGGCCGAGATGGGCCTGTCGCTGAAGGACTCGCCCCCCGGCTTCGACCTGCGCGCCGCTGCCGAGGCGTACGGCGACGACGCCGAGGACGAGGACGAGAGCTTCGCCGAGACCGAGCAGTACTGAGCTAGTAAGGCCCATCCCAAGGTCCGGCACCCGGGCCTGAGATTTCCTGGAGTAACAGAAGATGCCTACCCCTACAAAGGGAACCCGCCTCGGCGGCAGCGCGGCGCACCAGAAGCTGATCCTCAGCAACCTGGCGACCTCGCTGTTCGAGCACGGCGCGATCACGACCACGGCGACCAAGGCCAAGCGCCTGCAGCCGCTGGCGGAGTCCTTGATCACCAAGGCCAAGCGCGGTGACCTGACCTCGCGCCGTCAGGTGATGAAGCGGATCCGGGACAAGAGCGTCGTGCACGTGCTGTTCACCGAGATCGGTGAGCGGTACGCGGACCGTCCGGGCGGTTACACCCGGATCATCAAGCTCGGCCCGCGCAAGGGCGACAACGCCCCGATGGTGAAGATCGAGCTGGTCGAGGCGATGGCCGACTCGCCGAAGGCGAAGAAGGCCGCCGCGAAGAAGGCCCCGGCCAAGAAGGCGACCGCGAAGAAGGCCGCTGCCCAGGACGAGGCCAAGACCGAGGACGTCGAGGCTCCGGCCGCCGAGGTCCAGGACACGGTCGAGGCGAAGTACGAAGGCTCCGCTGCCCCGAAGGCCGACGGCTCCGCGCCCGAGGGCTTCGACATCAAGGGCAACGAGAACTCGATGAAGTTCCACACCCCCGACTCGCCCTGGTACGACCAGACCGAGGCCGAGGTGTGGTTCAGCACCGAGGAGGCCGCCGAGGCCGCCGGTTTCACCAAGGCCGGCGAGACCGAGGACAAGTAACACCTTCCTCAAGCAAGCCACGCAGCGCCCCTTCGCTTCGAGCGGAGGGGCGCTGCTGCGTTAGATTGCCCTGTGCGTTGGCGGATTGATCTGAGGTATGACGGGACGGCTTTTCACGGCTGGGCCCGTCAGGGCGGTCTCAGGACCGTGCAGGGAGTGCTTGAGCAGGCGCTGGGCACCGTACTGCGGCAGTCGGAGCCGCCGTCGGTGACTTGTGCCGGCCGGACGGATACCGGTGTCCACGCGAGGGGCCAGGTGGTGCACCTCTGGCTTCCCGAGGGGACTGTCGCGAGGGACCTCATCCACCGGCTCAACGGCGTACTGCCTGATGACGTGTGGATCAATGCCGCTGCTCCGGCCCCGGACGGCTTCGACGCGCGCTTCTCCGCGCTGTTCCGCCGGTATGTGTACCGGGTCTGCGACGACCGGGCCGCCTGGGATCCACTGACCAGGAACCACGTACTGCGCGTGCTCCAGCCGCTCGATGTGGATCGGATGAACGAGGCCTCGGCGCACCTTCTCGGCGAGCACGACTTCGCCGCCTTCTGCAGACGCCGCGAGGGGGCGAGTACGGTCCGGGCCCTGCTGGAGTTCAGTTGGCGGCGGACCGCCCCGGGTCGGGTCGAGGCCACGGTGATCGCCGACGCCTTCTGCCACTCGATGGTGCGGGCTCTCGTCGGTTCGGTACTGCCGGTCGGTGACGGCCGCCGCGAGCCGTCCTGGCCCGCGGAAGTGCTGGCCGCCCGGGTGCGGGATTCGGCCGTCTTCGTGGTGCCGGCTCACGGGCTCACCCTGGAGGAAGTGCGGTACCCAGCAGACGAGGGAATGGCCGCGCGTGCCGTGGAGGCTCGCCAGGTCAGAGGAGAGGTACACCAACGTGGCTGACCACTACTTCTCGGCGGAGCCAGGCTCAGCCGACATACGCCGTACCGTGCAGGCCAAGATCTGGGACCGGGAGTACACGTTCACCACTGCCACCGGAGTGTTCTCCCGGGACCGGCTGGACCTCGGTACTTCGGTGCTGCTGCGCGAGGTGGAACCGCCGTCCGAGGGCGGCACGTTGCTCGACCTGGGCACGGGCTACGGGCCGATCGCCTGCGCTCTGGCGGTGGAGGCCACCGAGGCCGAGGTCTGGGCGGTCGACGTGAACACCAGGGCGCTGGAGTTGACCGTGGAGAACGCGAAGGCGGCGGGCGTCGGCGAACGCGTCCGCGCCGTCCTGCCGGACGACGTACCGGCTGATTTGAGGTTCGATCAGATTTGGTCGAATCCCGCGATCCACATCGGCAAGCCCGAGTTGCACAAGATGCTGCTGCACTGGCTGGCCCGGCTTGCCCCCGGCGGCGTGGCATGGTTCGTCGTCGGCAAGAACCTCGGCGGTGACTCGCTGCAGCGCTGGCTGAACGACCAGGGCTATCCCTGCGAGCGGACGGCGAGTGCGAAGGGGTTCCGGGTCCTGCGTGCAACGAACGCGGGGTCCACGCCGTCCTGAGGGTATGGAGGCAGCCTTGGCGGCAGCGGAGGCAGAGGCGGGTGCGATCGACTTCGAGGTCTGGGTGACCGAGAAGGCCGACGCGCTGGTGCGGTTCGCCTATGTGCTGACCGGGGACGTCACCCTGGCCGAGGACGCGGTCCAGGACGCCCTCACCACGGCTTGTGCGCGCTGGGCCAAGGTGAGTCGCGCCGACGACCCCGAGGCTTACGTGAAGCGGATGGTGGTCAACGCGCACATCTCCTGGTGGCGCCGCTTCCGCCGTCGCGAGGCGCCGACTCCCGAACCTGTCCGCAGCACATCGCCGACACCCGACGGCACTGCTGCCCGTGCCGATGCAGAGGCCGTCTGGGAACTCTGCAAGACCCTCCCGGACCGCCAGCGGGCCGCAGTCGTCCTCCGCTTCTACGAGGACCTCTCGTACGCCGAGATCGGCGTACTGCTGAACTGTGCGGAGGCCACAGCCAGGTCGCACGTCCACCGGGCCCTAGGGGTTCTGAAGAGCACGCTGAGCAAGGAAGGAGCCGAGGATGCCTGAGCCGGAGTGCGGACCCGAGCAGGAACTCGGCCCCAAGCTCGCCGACGCCTTCCAGACCCAGGCGGACTCTCTCAGCGGCCTGCGGGGGCGTGTCATGGCTGCAGAAGCGCGCCGGAGGATCCGCAAGCGGCGGCAGACGCTGGTTGCCGCCGCTGCGGCCGTAGTGGTCGTAGTAGCCATCGGTGGGGTGTGGAGCGCTATCGGTAGCCCATCGCCGGTCGCGACGAGTGCAGGCGACAGTAGTACTGGCGAGGCAGCCGGTGCCGGGACCAACGATGCACCGTC